>NZ_JBOHGB010000138.1:0-19646 GCF_050699935.1 Actinophytocola sp. | reverse complement strand
CTGATCTCCACCAGGGTCGGGATCAGCGGCGTCCGCAAACAGCGGGCCAGCTCCCGGCGCAACGCGCCGCGGCCCCGGACCTAGAGGCACTGGTCGATCGTTTCGTGCGACACCCGCATCTCCGGCCGGTCGAAGAACTCGACAGCCAGCCTGGTCGAGATCGGCACCGACGACCACCGCTGCAACAACCACGCCTGCACATAGTCCCGCAACTCACCAACACCAGCGAGCGTGGCGGTCTTCGGCCGCCGCGCCCGCTCCCACGCCACCGCATCGGCCCGAAACACCCGATACCGCCCCCGGCCACC
This sequence comes from Actinophytocola sp., assembly GCF_050699935.1. Taxonomy (NCBI): domain Bacteria; kingdom Bacillati; phylum Actinomycetota; class Actinomycetes; order Pseudonocardiales; family Pseudonocardiaceae; genus Actinophytocola; species Actinophytocola sp. Next base: position 19,338 of record NZ_JBOHGB010000138.1, on the reverse strand, counting down.
ATCACGAGTGATCTCCCGGCCCACCGTCGACGCCGCCCGCCCCAACCACCGCGCGATCACCCGAATGCCCTCACCTGCCCTCACCCCACGCCAAACCGACCGAAATCTCCCCACGCTCCGCCACCAACAAATACCGACTCCCCAACACACCACACCCATACCCCATCACCCCACCAGCCTCGGCGAACCACCAACACCCCGTTGGATACGACACACCCACCACCGAACAAGCCCAGCTCACCACCCACCCCACCCAAACCTCCACCCAGAACCACACCCGCACAACCCGCAGCAACGACAACCGCCCCACCACAACACCACCTCACCAACGACAGTGTCGCAACGACCCCAGAACCCAAGAACCCCCGCCCGATTGAATGGACCGTTCAATCGGCTCCCGTGAGGTCCGGCTCCCGGAGTGCCCGGGTCAGACGCCGAACGGCGGCAAGGAATCCACCGGGCGGGAGCCGACCAACGCCCGAGCGTCCACATCGGACACGCCAGCCGTCCGCAGCACCGCGTGCGCCTGCGTGGCCGGGAGCAGGTTGAACCAGCGCAGGACGAACGCCGCCCGGCCCGCCGGGGTCAGCGCACCCCGCAGGCGTAGTCGGGCCATGCCGCCGTCGGGGTAGATGTCCAGGCGGACCTCCGAGACCTCACGCGAGCCGGCGACCAGGAACCGGTGCCGGGTGTCCGGCTGCAGCCGGACCCGGTCCAGCAGCGGCGCCCCGGAGACATCCGACAGCGACGCCCAGCCGGGCGCGTTTCCCTTGAAGTGGCTCGTGTCCAGCTCCGCCAGGCGCACCACCCCGGGACCGGCCAGGCGCACCGACACCCAGTCGTTGCCGTCGTCGCGGCGGCGCGCGGTCTCCCAGCCCTCCCCCATCACCGCGGCGAGGCCCGGGGAGATCAGGTTCGCCGGCGACGAGTAGAACATGTTGCTACAGTCGGAGATCGTCGCGCCGTTCTCCAGGGCGGCCAGGTCGAGCGAGGCCAGGTCGAGGAACCGCGGGTCGGCGACCGGCTCCCCGTGCACCCGCAGCCGCGCCACGCCGCCGTCCGGTTGGATCGTCAGCCGGACGTGGGTGAACCGCCGGGGATCGGTGACGGCGAACGGGTTCTTCGTGTCCCCGGCCAGCGGCGAGCGCGGCACGAGCTCGGCCCACTCCGCCCCGACCAGCTCCTCGGGCGACGGGTGGCCCTCGACCGCGCACGCCTCGATCGAGCAGAAGGGCGGGTAGTTCCCGGTGAAGAACGCCGTGTCCACGACCACGCCGCGCACCACACCCGGCAGCCCGAGCCGCACCACCGCCTGGTCCACCCCGGCGTCGCGCCGCCGCCGGGTCTCCCAGCCGTCGTAGATCTGTCCCTTGTGGCCGAACGTCGACGGCTGGAACACCGGCTCCGCCGCGCGGATCAGGTTCTCCCGCTCGGCGAACAGCTCGTCGTTCGCCCACACCACGCTGCCGCCCACCCGGCGCGACGCCAGGTCCGGCAGCCTCGTCCATGCCGTCGAGTCCGTCATGTACGCCCCCTCACCAGTAGCTGACCACGCGGTGTGCCCCCGTCCACCCGCCGGCCGCGCAGCCACGTCGAGCGCACCACGCCGGTCACCGTCCGGCCGTGGTAGGCGGTCACGGCGTTGCGATGGTGCAGCGCGCCGGCGTCGACCAGGAACGACGACGCCGGCGCGAACACGACCAGGTCGGCGTCGTGGCCCACCGCGATGCGCCCCTTGCGCCGCAGCCCGACCAGGTCCGCGGGTGCCGACGCCATCCATCGCACCACATCGGACAGCGCCACCCCGCGCTCGAGCGCGGCCGTCCACACGGCCGGCAGGCCCAGCTGCAGGCCGGCGATCCCGCCCCACGCCTCACCGAAGTCCCCGCTGTCGAGCCGTTTCAGCTCGGCGGTGCACGGCGAGTGGTCGCTCACCACGCAGTCGATCGTCCCGTCGGCGAGCCCGTGCCACAGCGGGTCCTGGTTGGCCGCCTCGCGGATCGGCGGGCAACACTTGAACTGCGTCGCCCCGTCCGGGATGTCCTCCGCGCGCAGGGTCAGGTAGTGCGGGCAGGTCTCCGCGGTGACCCGCACCCCCTCGCGACGCGCGGCCGCGACGAGCGGCAGAGCGTCCGAAGAGGACAGGTGCAGCACATGTACCCGGGCGTCCGCCTCGCGGGCCAGGTCGATCACCGTCGCGATCGCGGCGTTCTCCGCCTCGCGCGGGCGGGACGCCAGGAAGTCCGCGTACCGCCGGCCCGCCGCCGCCGGCGCCCGCTCGATGACCGCGGGGTCCTCGGCGTGCACGACCATCAGGCCGCCGACGCCGTGCAGCTGGTGCAATGCGTCGGCCAGCTCACCGGGCGAGAGGTGGCCGAACTCGTCGACGCCCGAGTGCAGCAGGAAGCACTTGAAGCCGAACACGCCCGCCTCGTGCAGCGACACCAGCTCGCCCAGGTTGCCGGGCACGGCGCCGCCCCAGAACCCGACGTCCACGTGCACCCGGCCACGCGCGGCCGCCCGCTTCCGCGCCAGCGCCGCGAGGTCGGTGGTGGGCGGCACGCTGTTGAGCGGCATGTCGATCAGCGTGGTCACACCACCCGCCGCGGCCGCGCGGGTCGCGGTGGCGAAGCCCTCCCACTCCGCGCGGCCGGGGTCGTTGACGTGGACGTGCGTGTCGACCAGCCCGGGCAGCAGGACCTCGTCGGCGGCCAGCTCCACCACGTGCGGCGCGTCCAGCTCCATGGCCCGCGGCGCCACCTCGACGATCGTGCCGTCCTTGACGCCGACACAGCCCGGCACTTCGCCCTCGGGCGTGACCATCCACTGTGTCCGGAAGACCAGGTCCAGATCAGTCAAGGCGACCCCCGCCGGGCCAGGGCGGCCAGCTCCACCTCGGACAACCCGCACATCCGCCGCACGTCGTCGGCCTCCAGGGCACCGCAGTCCAGCGCCCGGCGCATCGACATCGCCAGCGCCTGCGCGGTCGCCGGCTCGTCCAGCACGCCCGTGTCGGTCTGGGAGTCCACATAGGCCCGCAGCCGGCGCGCGTTCGCCTCCGCGTGCCGCAGGTGGTACACGAAGTTCGCCGCGTACCGGGTGACGAGCTGCGCCGGGTGCATGTCCCAGCCCTGGTGGAAACCGTGCGCGATCGAGCGCAGCACCAGGGCGAAGTGCGTCCGCCACGCCTCGTGCACCCCGTCGCCCACCGGCAGCACGTTCGACGAGCCGTCGGAGAGCCGCACGCCCGTGCCGGCCGCGCTCACCTGCATCACGTGCCGGGCGAAGTCGCACGCCGCATGCGCGAGGTGCTGCTCGGCGGCCGACAGCCCGCACGCCGCGGTGTAGTCGTACGTGCCGAAGTGCAGCCCGCTCACCCGGCCCGCGCCGGCGGCGATGAACCGCGGGATCGCGAGCCGACCCTCGCTGTCCACAATGGACTGTGTGGTCTCGATCTGGATCTCGAACCGCAGCGCGCCCGTACCCAGGTCAAGCCGGTCCTCCAGCAGCTCCACCAGCTCCACCAGCGCGCTCACCTGTGCCACGTCGGTCACCTTGGGGAAGGTGAGGACGGGCGCGCGGCCCAGCTCGGTGACGAACAGATCCAGCGTGCGGGCCCCGCGGTCGAACAACGACCTGGTGTCGAACGACTTGAACCGGATGCCGACCCACGGCGGCGGATCCGGCCAGCCGGCGACCAGGTCCGCGCACCGCACCGCGTCGGCATCCTCCACCTCGTTCAAGCGCGGACCGTAGCCGTCCTCGAAGTCGATCCGTAGATCCTCCACCGGCTCGCGGGACAGCTTCGCGACGACCTTGGCGTGCACCGCCTCGGCCAGCTCGCCGGGCAGGCCAAGGATCTCGGCGAACGCGCCGGCGCGTGGCGCGTGCTCCTCGAGGGCGGACAGCGCCGCGGCGCCCCACTCGGCCGCCACGTCGCCGGTGACCTTGTCGGCCGGCACGTAGCAGGTGTGCACCGGCTGCCGGCCGCCCGCGTCGCCGGCATACCTGGCCGCCCGCTCGGCGTCCACTTCGGACAGTCGGCGAGCCACTCTCGCGACCATCGAGCCGTCGAGCGAGGTGCGCACGGCTAGATCCGTTCGTAGGCGGGCAGGGTGAGGAAGTCGGGGAACTCGTCGGCCAGCGCGACCTGCTCGAACAGCTCGACGGCCGGGGTGAGGAACTCCTCGGGCAGCACGTCGGCGAGCGCCGTGCGGGTCTCTCCGAGCACGTCACGCACGAGGTCGGTAGTCACCTTCGCGCCCGTGTCGAGGACGACGCCGTTGCGCACCCACTGCCACACCTGGGAACGGGAGATCTCCGCGGTCGCCGCGTCCTCCATCAGGTTGTGGATCGCGGCCGCGCCGTTGCCGGACAGCCACGAGGCGAGGTACCGAACGCCGACGTCGACGGCCGCGCGCAGCCCGGCCTCGGTCGCCGCACCGGGTGTCGCCTTCACATCCAGCAACTGCGACGCGGTCACCGACACGTCCTCCCGCAGCCGGTCGAGCTGGTTGGGCCGCTCGCCGAGCACGGCGGTGAACTCCTCGTCGCAGATGGACACCAGGTCCGGGTGCGCGACCCACGAACCGTCGAACCCGTCGCCGGCCTCGCGCCGCTTGTCCTCGTGCACCTTGGCGAGGGCCTTCTCGGTGACCTCCGGGTCGCGGCGGTTCGGGATGAACGCGGCCATGCCGCCCATCGCGAACGCGCCCCGCCTGTGGCACGTGCGTACGAGCAGCTCGGTGTAGGCACGCATGAACGGCGCGGTCATCGTGACGTCGTTGCGGTCCGGCAGCACGAACTCGGGGCCGGCGTCACGGAAGTACTTGATGAGGCTGAACAGGTAGTCCCAGCGACCCGCGTTCAGGCCCGACGCGTGGTCGCGCAGCTCGTAGAGGATCTCCTCCATCTCGAACGCGGCCGGGATCGTCTCGATCAGGACGGTCGCGCGGACCGTGCCCCGCGGGATGTCCAGCGCGTCCTGAGCATGGACGAACACGTCGTTCCAGAGGCGGGCCTCGAGGTGGCTCTCCATCTTGGGGAGGTAGAAGTACGGGCCGCTGCCGCGCTCGAGGAGGGCCTTGGCGTTGTGGAAGAAGTAGAGCCCGAAGTCGACGAGCGCGCCGATCCAGCGACGGCCCTCGAAGGTGAGGTGGCGCTCGTCGAGGTGCCAGCCACGGGGTCGCATGACGATGACGGCCGGCGTCGCGCCTTCCGCGAGCGCGTAGCTCTTCCCCTCCGGCGAGGTGTAGGCGATCGTGCCCCGGACGGCGTCGGCGAGGTTGACCTGGCCCGACACCACGTTCGTCCAGTGCGGAGTGTTGGCGTCCTCCAGGTCGGCGAGCCAGACCTTGGCGCCGGAGTTGAGCGCGTTGATGGCCATCTTGCGCTCGGTGGGCCCGGTGATCTCGACGCGCCGGTCGGCGAGGTCGTCCGGGGCGGCGGCCACCCGCCAGTCCGACTCCCGCACCTCCCGGGTCTCGGCGAGGAAGTCCAGCACGCCAGTGCGGGACGCCTCGGCCCGGCGCGCCGGCCGCGCGGCCACCAGCTCGTCGCGCCGGTCCGCGAACCTGCCGTGCAAACCGGCCACGAACTCCAGCGCCGCCGGGGTGAGAATCTCCTCGCTTCGCTCGACCCGTTCGTCGAGTACCTGGATGTCGACCATGGCCTACACCCTATGACCGCCGGTCCGTGTCCGCGTTGCGCGATGCGTCACCAGCGGCCGTGGTGCACCACGTCCTCGACCGAGCGGCGGGCCCGGGTGCGGGGCGAGCCGGTGACGGTGCCCGGGGCCTCGTCCGGGTAGCCGATGGCGACCGCGCCGATGGGCTCCTGGTCGTCGGGGATGGCGTAGAGCTCACGGAACGGCTGGACGTCCTCGGGCATGATCCCGAAGTACAGCGCGCCCAGCCCCTCGTCCACGACGGTCTGCAGGATCAGCAGCGTGGCCATGCCGGTGTCGATGTACCAGAACGGGACCGGCCAGTGGGCCTCGTCGCGGTCGGTCCAGCCCTTGTCCGGCTCGGCGTAGCGGTCGAGGTACACCCGCTTGCACGAAAGCGGCACGATCAGCAGCGGCGCGGTGCGCACGCCGTTGCCCTTGGGCCGCATCGCCCAGAACCTGGCCAGGTCCTCGCCCTGCAGCACGAGGAACGCCTGGCCCTGCGAGTAGCCGGCCGACGGGCCGCGGGTCGCGTTGTGCAGGATCCGGTCGAGGACCTCCGGCGGCACCGGCCGGTCCGGCTGGAACGTGCGCACCATCCTGCGGCGCCGCACGACCTCCTGGAACTCCATGCTCACGCCCCCAGCAGCGCGTCGACGAACGCGGTCGGCTCGAACGGCGCCAGGTCGTCCGCGCCCTCGCCGAGCCCGACCAGCTTCACGGGCACGCCCAGCTCGTGCTGCACCTGGAACACGATGCCACCCTTCGCGGTGCCGTCGAGCTTCGTCAGCACGATGCCCGTGATGTCCACGACCTCGGCGAACACCCGCGCCTGCGTCAGGCCGTTCTGCCCGGTCGTGGCGTCGAGTACCAGCAGCACCTCGTCGACCTCGGTCTGCTTCTCCACGACGCGCTTGACCTTCCCCAGCTCGTCCATCAGGCCGGTTTTCGTGTGCAGCCGGCCGGCCGTGTCGACCAGGACCGCGTCCACGCCGGACGCCACGCCCCGCTTCACCGAGTCGAACGCGACCGCGGCCGGGTCGGCGCCCTCCTTGCCGCGCACGACCTCCGCGCCGACGCGCTCCGCCCAGGTGGCGAGCTGCTCGGTGGCCGCCGCGCGGAACGTGTCCGCCGCGCCCAGCACCACCGTGCGACCGTCGGCGACGAGCACTCGGGCGAGCTTGCCCGTGGTGGTCGTCTTGCCGGTGCCGTTGACGCCCGCGATCAGCACCACGGCCGGGAGCCTGGCGCCGTTGGTGTCGTGCGGCAGCGCGCGCACGGCCCGGTCCATGTCCGGGTGCAGCGCCTCGACCAGCACGTCCCGCAGCACCGCGCGAGCCGCCTCGGCGGTGCGCACGCCGCGGGAGACGAGCTCGGCCCGCAGCCTCTCGACGATCTCCTGCGTGGTCGCCGCGCCGAGGTCGGCCATCAGCAGCGTGTCCTCGACCTCGGTCCACGAGTCCTCGTCGAGGTCGCCCGCGCCGAGCAGCCCGAGCAGCCCCTGCCCGAACGCCGACCGGGACTTCGACAGCCGTCCGCGCAGCCGCTCCAGCCGCCCGGTCGACGGCGCGATCTCCTCGGCTGGCTCGGGCGGCCCTGTCGGCGCGATCTCGTCGACGAGTGCGGGCTCAGCCGGGACGACCGCGGCCGGGCCCTTCTCGGGCTCCACCTCCTTGGGCGGCTCTGCCTCGGCCGCCGGCGCTTCGGCCTGCTCGGGCACGGCCGTCTCAGCGGGCTCTGCCGGTGCCTTCTGCCCGCCCGGCGCCAGGCTGATGCCGCCTCCGGCCTGGTAGCCGCCGCGCGGCTGCTCCTCGACTCGCTTCTCGTCGGTGAGGCTGACCCGCCGCCGGCGACTCAGTGTCACACCCGCGACAAGCACGAGCGCGAGCAGAACCGCGACGACGACGATGATCACGATGACGGTGCTCGACACGCCGCCATCCTCGCACGGGCACGATGGTCAGCGGCCCGCGGCGGCTCCCAGCACGAACGCGGCGAACGCCGTCCGGTCGAGCATCAGCTCACCACCGCCCGGGTTCTTCGAGTCCCGCACCCGCGCGGCGGCGTCACTGATCCGCACCTCGACACAGTTGTCACTTCCGGAGGTGCTGCGCGTGCTCTTGAACCAGCCGGTGTCACGCATGGTCGACCTCCTTGATGAGCCGCACCGAGTCCTTCGGGCTCAGCGCCAACTCTTGCACGCGCCGGAACCCGCGGAGCAAGGCCGCCGTGTCGGGCTCCTGATCGAAGTAGGTCGACGGGCCGAACACAACCGTCGAGAACCCGACCGGCGCTCCTTTCTCGCCGAAGAGGAGGACGGTCAGCCCAGCACCTCGCGCCGGGTTGCGGTACGTCTCGGTACGTAGGACCTGAACAGTCAGATTTCGCTTGCTCTCCAACAGGTTCAGGATATGCCGTCGCTGCTCACGCATGACCTCCGGACTACCGACCGCGCCGGTGAGTGCCTCCTCGGTGATCACGAAGCGGAGCGTCGTGTCCGACTCGAGCGTCTTCGCCTGTCGGTCGAGCCGGAAGGCGATCCGCTCCTCCCGCTCGGCGCTCGACGGCTCCCACCAGACCCCGTCGCCGTCGTCGATGGTGGCCCGGACGTAGCCGAGGGACTGCAGCAGCCCAGGGATGATGCCGTACTCGGAGCAGTTGATCTCGGTCGCGCTCGCCTCCAGATCGGCACTCCATGTAGCGGGGATCGTCCATCGCCATCCGCATCAACTCGACGTGGTGAGCACGACGTGCGTTCTTTCGCGCCTCCTTGACCTCGCGGCTCTGTACCAGCAACGAGATCATCACGCCGAGCAGGGCAACGGCGGCGACGACGGCCGATACGGCACCGTAGGTCTCGCCGATGTTGCTCAAGCGGTTCCAGTCGACCTGACTGTCGCTGTCAAGCGCGCGCAATGCCAGCGGCGACATGACGGCAAGTCCCATTGAGACGATCACGAGCAGCAGTATCGTCACAACGAACGTGATTCGTCCTGCCATTGCCCCGATCGAGCGGGAGCGATGCCGTGGGGTCACGAATTCGCGGACCGGCTCAGCTCGGGTCCGACGACGGGAGGCGGCAGGGGTGCGATCTCGCGATCGAAGAAGGTCCAGAATTCCTCAGCCTGCTGGTGCAGCGCTTGCACCTCAGCTCTACAGCCGGCCACCAGCTCCGGATCGGTGAACTTCCGGCCGCCGGCCAGCACACCGTTCTCGTCATAGAGAACCTCGTACATGGCAAGCGAACCCATGAAGATCAGCTCAGGAACGATGCCGTTGGTTTCGAATCGGGAAACGGCCTCGGGCGTGACGATGCGGATGTCCTCCCCGCATTCGGCGCGCACCCGGTACCGGTACATCTCCCACAGGAGATACGTGTCGATCGGAAACTCGACGACCCGGACTCGATACGACCGGTAGCCCAACCGGGCGTCCTCGGCGAACTCGGCGACGACATTCGGCCGGTTGAGTTCGGTCAGCTCGAGGGACTCTTCCCACCTGCCAGCGGCGAATGCCCGCCAGCTCGCATCGTACGGCTCCCGAAAATGCTGGATCCGTTCGAGCTTGTCGAATCGCTCGATCCGAGGCCACAGCCGGCTCAAGTCATCTCGATATGCCTCAACTGGCGTGAATGTCTCGCCCGCTGCCTCGCGGACTCGGTCAAGCATCTGGAATATCCTTCTTTGCCGCGACGATCGTGGCGCGCGGGACCACGACGACACGCTCGTCATGAACAACCGTCACGCCATCCGGGAGACGCTCAGCATAGACGTCGGTGAGATCGCGGCCAATCACCGCAACGTCTCCGTTGGAGAGTTCCCAGATGTCCGGGCAACCTTGTTTTCCGTCGGTCGGCGGACCAGCGAGCTTCGCTGGATGGACACCGAGTCGGCGAACGAACGTGGCGTCGCGGTCTGCTTCCCATCCTCTGCCGGCAGTCATCGTATCCCCCAGTCATAAATTGACCGATACGCACAGTCTCTCTCGCAACAGGCAGCGAAGCATTGTCCGGCGGACAAAGTGCTCCGAACGGTGGGATATCGGGGCGCGAGCAGGCTATTTCAGGACGCCTGCGGTCAGGCCGGCCTGTACCTGCTTCTGGAACAGGATGTACACGATCAGCACCGGCAGCAGTGCGATCACCAGGCCGGCGAACAGGGCGGTCCAGTCGCCGCGGTAGCCCTGGCTGATCGCGAGTGAGGCGAGGCCCTGGGCCAGGACCTTCTTGTCCGGCTCGTTCATCAGCACCACCGGCAGCACGTACTGGTTCCAGTGCCCCAGCACGTTGAACAGCCCGATGCTGATCAGGCCCGGCTTCGCCATCGGCAGCATGACGCGGAAGAACAGGCCGAAGTGCGAGCAGCCGTCGACGATCGCGGCCTCGGCGATCGAGGTCGGCAACGTGCGGAAGAACGCGGTCAGGAAGAACACCGTGAACGGCATCGAGAACGCCACGTACACCAGTGCCAGCGACAGGAAGCTGTTCAGCCCGAGCAACTCACCCAGCAGCGGCAGGTTCTCCGTGTTGCGCACCACGAAGAACAGCGGCACCAGCGCCAGGAACACCGGGAAGATCAGCCCGGCGACGAAGCCGAAGTAGATGACCCGGTTCCCGGGGAAGTCGTAGCGCGCCAGCACGTACGCGGCCATCGCGCCCAGCAGCATGGTCAGCGGCACCGAGATGAGCACGACGATCACGCTGTTGACGAAGTACTGCCCGATGTTCGCGACCGTCCACGCGCGAGCGAAGTTCTCCCAGTGCAGCCCGCCGAGCTCCCACCACCGGTCGGACAGGAACTCCCGGTTCGTCTTGAACGACGAGACGATCGCCCACAGCAGCGGCAGCGTCGTGACCAGTCCCCAGATCAGCAGGAACGTGCCGTTGAGCAGGTTCAGCGCGAACTCCCCCACGCCGACGCCCGGTGCGCGCCGCCGCGGCGAGCGGACCACCTCCTCGACCGGGTGCTCCTCGACAGTCGTCATGATGCGACCACCTCCCAACCGCACCCAAGGGGAACGGGACGCAACCCAGCCACAGGTACGTCCTCAACCGCACGACACAGACGCAAGGTGACCAGCAGTTTTAATCTCGGGGAGGCGGTCACTGCAGCTCCACCCGCTCCCGCCGGGCCGCCCGCAAGAACAGCACGGCGACCAGCAACGTCAACAGCAGCAGCACGACCCCGATCGCGGAGGCGTAGCCGAACCGGTACCGGTTGAACGCGGCGCGGTAGAGCGCGACACCGAGCACGTCACCGGCCCGCGACGGCCCGCCGCTGATGCCGAGCATGACGTGCACGAGCGCGAACCCGTCCATCGCCTGGATCGCCAGGTACACCCAGCCGACCTGCACGGTGTCCCACACCAGCGGCAGCGTCACGTGCCGGAACGTGGTGTAGCGGTTGGACCCGTCGAGCAGCGCCGCCTCGTAGATGTCCTTCGGGATGGACTGCATCGCCGCGGAGAACAGCACCACGTAGAACCCGACGAACGACCAGATCATCACGACGACGACACACCAGAACGCGAACGCCGGGTCGCCGAGCCACGGCGTCGCGAGCGCGTCGAGGCCGACCCAGTTCAGCATGCCGTTGACGATCCCGCCGGCCTCGGTCGGCGCGAAGACGTACTTGAACAGCACGCCGACGATCGCCACGGAGAGCACCTGCGGGAAGAAGTAGACGACCTTGTAGACGCCGGCCCCGCGAACGCCGCCGATGCCGCTCTTCCCCCGCCGGCCGACGTTGAGCATGGAGGCGAAGAACAGCCCCAGCATGACCGTCACCGCCGGGACGACGACCAGCAGGATCCCGTTGTTGCGCAGGGCGACCCAGAACTGCTCGTCCTCCCAGAGGCGGGCGTAGTTGTCGAACCCGATGAACGTCTGATCGGCCGTGAGGCCGGTCCAGTCGGTCAGCGAGATGTAGATCGCCTGCGCGTAGGGCGAGACGACGTACAGCGCGTAGAGCCCGACCGGCAACAGCAGGAACGCCAGCACGAAGCCGCCCTTGCCACGCTCCAGCCCACCCCGCTGCGGTCGGCGGCGACTACGCACCGCCGACCGGTTCGTGCGGAAGTATTCCTGCGCGTCCCGATTCCACGCCAGCAGGCCGATGACAAGCAGGCCGAGCCCAATGGAGATCAGGGCGTCGTCGTCGAGGTCGACGAGGTTGAGCACGATGCTGATCGACAGCAGCACGATGGTGGTGATCCTGGCACCGTTGCTGCCGTTGAGGATCATCGTCGCGAACACGAGATAGGCGACCGACAAGCCGAGCAGCAACAAGGTCACCACCGCACCGAGTCCGGTGGTCGTCGTGCCGGAGCCGAGCAAGATCAGGCCGCCGAGAATGCCGATCGCGGCGAAGATGTAGAGCAGCACCGACGCGGCGGTCACCACGCTCGGTCGCTCGGTCATCCCGTAGCGGCTCATCGGCTGGCTCCCTCGGGGTCGGCAGTACGGGTACCGCCGGCCGGTGCGGATCGACCTTCTCCTCCGCCCACGCCTCGCGGACCCGGGTGTGCGCCGGGTCGTCGGTGATCTGCCAGCCGCGGGTCTTCGCAGGGCCCGCCATCACGTTCAGGCAGGCCGAGAACCTTGATCGCCACTGAGGATCGCGCAGCCTCGTCAGCGGGTGTACTTGGTCACGGAGTCGTCGTCGCGAACCTTCTTGGCCTCCGCCTCACAGCCGGCCGCCCACTCGTCCACCGACCTGCGGCCGGTCATCAGGTCGCCCATCTGCGCGTTGATGCCCGGGTTCCACATGTCGCCGTACCAGTTGTTCCACATCCAGCTGATCACGTTGTCGCCGGCCGCCTCGAGCACGCCCTTCGCGGAGGTCAGGCCGGGCGGCAGCTCGATGCCCTCGGCGGAGTCCTTGACCACGGTCAGGCTCGACACCTGCTCGGTGAAGCCCTTCGCGCCCTCCTTGGAGAGCATGATCCGCATGTACTCCAGGCCGCCGCGCGGGTTCTTCGCGGCCGCCGGCACGACGTAGGGCTCGCCGGGCACGGCGTAGATCGTCTCCCGCGGCATCGCCGAGTCCTCGGACAGCAGCGGGTCGGCCATCACCGCGAACTCGAAGCCCTCCGGCGTGACGTCCGCCTGCTCGCTCTCCAGCCACGAGCCGCACGGCACGAACGCCGCCTTGCCCGCGCTCCACTGGCCCTGCGCCTGGATGTGGTCCATGCCCTCGGTCCCGGGCAGGATGAACCCCTTGGTGCGCAGGCTCGCCAGCGCGTTGGCGGACTCCTTGACGGCCTCGTGCTCCCAGGCGCCCTCCTCCAGGTTGTCGACCGCCACCAGTACCTCGGGCCCGGCGAGCTTGGCCGCCATGGACAGCAGCGACCAGACCATGTAGCGCCCGTGCACGCCCGGGTAGGTCCACGGCGCGATGCCGGCGGCCTTGATGTCCGTGCAGAGGTCGAGCATCTCGGCCCAGGTCGCGGGCGGCGTCCAGCCCTTCTCGTCGAAGAGCGCCTTGTCGTACCAGATGCCGTACACCGTCAGCGCCATGTTCATGACGTAGGGCTTGTCGCCGAACGTGCCCTGCTCGACGGCACCCGGCACGAGCGTGTCGCGGACCTTCGTGTCCGGATCGTCCCAGCTGGGCGCCTCGTAGAGGTCGGTGAGGTCGTAGAGCTGCTTGTCGGAGACGAGCTGGCCCAGCGGGATCTGGCCGTCGCCGGAGTCGTTGACGAAGTCCGGCGGGTTGCCGCCCACGAAGCGGGACTGCAGGGCGCCCGCGATGTCGACCTCTGCCTTGTGGGTGATCTTCGCGTTCGGGTACTTCTCCTTGTACATCGGCTCGTGCACGTCGGTCGCGTACTTGTCGCCGAAGCCGCCGTTGAAGATGTAGATCTCGATCGGGGCGTCGGTCGGGACGGCCAGCGGGTTGTCCGCGGACTTCTCCCCCTCGGTCGCCTCCTGGCCGCCACCGGAAGTGGCACAGCCGACCAACGCGCCGGAGCCCGGCAGCACCAAGGCGCCCGTGGCGAGGGCGCCGCGCAGGAAGTTCCTCCTGCTCCAATCCGCCGAAAACCTGGTCATGCTCGCTCCTCGTGTCCTCGCGTTCCAGCTTGCCTCGAACAGGCATGCCGACCCCGCTCCCCGGCGCAGGGTGACACATTATCGCCCTGGTCTATACCTCCTGAGGGGAATACTCAACAGTTCACGACATCGATTCGGTCAAGAAGTAACGCGCCGCCTTGCGCACCCACCTCGCGACTGGATAGCCAGATCCCGTGACTTCGTGCCGGGTGATCGGGCTGCTGTCCGGAACGTCCATGGACGGTGTGGACGTGGCAGTGGCCGAGCTGCGCTTGATCGACGAGACCATCGACCTGCTTCCCCTCGGGCACACCGAGATGCCCTTTCCCACCGCGCTACGCAACGCGCTGCTCGCCGCCCTGCCACCGCGCGAGTGCACCGCCGAGGAGCTGTGCCGGCTGGACACCGAGGTCGGCCAGGCGTTCGCGTCCGCCGCGCGCGGCGCGCTCACCGGCATCGCCGGCGGCACGGCCGACTTCGTCGCCTCGCTCGGGCAGACGCTCTACCACTGGGTCGAGGGCGAGCGCGCCCTCGGCACGCTGCAGATCGGCCAGCCGGCCTGGATCGCCGAGGCCACCGGGCTCCCGGTGGTCGCCGACGTGCGTGCCCGCGACATCGCGGCCGGCGGGCACGGCGCGCCGCTCGCGAGCGTCCTCGACCGGCTGTGGCTGCGCGAGCTCGCCGACGAGGACGTCGTGGCCGGGCTGAACCTCGGCGGCATCGCGAACATCACCGTGGTCACGCCCGACGCCCCGGCGCGGGCGTTCGACACCGGTCCGGGCAACGCGCTGCTCGACGCGGCCGCCCGGCTGATCTCCAACGGCGCGTGGCAGCAGGACGTCGACGGCGACCTGGCCGCCCAGGGCAGCTGCCGGGAGGACCTGCTCAAGGTGCTGCTGGCGGACCCGTACTACGCGGCGGACCCGCCCAAGTCGACCGGCAAGGAGCACTTCCACACCGGCTACCTGCGGGACGCGCTGGCGGAGGTGCCGTGGGTGAGCGGCCCGGACCTGCTCGCCACCCTCGTGGAGCTGACCGCCACGACGGTCGCCGAGGCCTGCCGCGGCCACGGGGTCACCCGGGTCGTCGCGTCCGGTGGCGGGTTGCGCAACCCGACGCTGATGAAGGCGCTCGCCCGGCTCCTCGCCCCCACGACCCTGATGGCGAGCGACGAGCTGGGCCTGCCGGGTGAGGCGAAGGAGGCCTACCTGACCGCGCTGATCGGTTTCCTGACGTGGTCGGGGATTCCGGCGAGCGTGCCGAGTGCGACCGGCGCCCGCGGCGCGCGCCTGCTCGGCAGCATCACTCCCGGCGGGACGGCCCTGCGCCTGCCCGAACCCGGCACGACCACCGTCGCCCGGCTGCGGCTGACCCAACCAGAGATCAACAGGAGGTAACCGTGCGCGCTCTCGACGTCGCGATCATCCTGGCCTTCCTGGTCGGGATGCCGCTGCTGGGCATCCTGCTCGGCGGCCGGCAGAAGTCGTCCACGGACTACTTCATCAGCGAACGGAAGATCTCGTGGTGGGTGGTCTGCGTGTCCGTGGTCTCGGCGGAGACCTCCACGCTCACGGTGCTGTCCGTGCCGGTCGTCGCGTACCTGGCGCCGGAGCAGGCGGGCGGCATGACCTACCTGACGCTGGCGTTCGGCTACATCGTCGGCCGGATCATCGTCTCGTTCGTGCTGCTGCCCCGCTACATCGACGGCGACCTGGTCACCGCGTACGCGTTCCTGGGCAAGCGGTACGGCGACGGCATGCGGGCGACGGCCTCGGTGACCTTCCAGTTCACCCGCCTGCTCGCGGACGGCATCCGGCTGTTCGCCACCGCCATCCCGATCAAGGTCGTGCTCGCCTCGTACGGGGTGAACGCGTCGTACTGGGCGATCGTCGTCGTGCTCGGCATCGCGATGGTGTGCTACACGTTCGTCGGCGGCGTGCGGGCGGTCGTGTGGGTCGACGCGATCCAGATGCTCTGGTACGTCGTCGGCGGGCTCATCGTGGTGATCGCGCTCGCCGGTGCGCTGCCCGACGGGTGGTTCGGCAACGCGATGGACGCGTCGAAGTTCCAGCTGTTCGACTTCTCCTCCGACGCGCTCACCGGCGGCTTCCCGTTCCTCGCGGCGTTCTTCGGCGGCGCGATGCTGGCGATGGCCTCGCACGGTGTCGACCAGCTGATCGTGCAACGGCTGATGGCCACCCGGGATGTGCGCGCGGCGCAGAAGGCGCTGATCGCGAGCGGCGTCGTGGTGTTCCTGCAGTTCGCGTTCTTCCTGTTCATCGGCGTGATGATGTGGGCGTTCTACCAGGCCGCGGTGCCGACGGACCCGGTCGCCGACGGCGGTCTGGGGCTGGGCAACAAGGACGAGCTGTTCGCGAACTTCATCGTCACCGAGCTGCCGTCCGGCCTGTCCGGCTTCGTCATCGCGGGCATCCTCGCGGCCGCACTGTCCTCGTCGCTGGGCGCCCTCGCGTCGGCGACCGTCACCGACGTGTACGAGCGGATCTCCCGCCGCACCCTGTCCGACCAGGACCGGCTGCGGTTGGGTCGCATGTGGACGGTCGTGTGGGCAGGCCTGCTGATCGTCTGCGCCGGCCTGTTCGCCACGGCCAACCAGACCACCGCCGACCCGATCGTCGTGCAGGCGCTGGGCATCACGGGGTACACGTACGGGGCACTGCTCGGCGCGTTCCTGCTGGGGCTGCTCGTCAAGAAGGCGAACCAGGTGGACGGGATCATCGCGTTCGTGGTCACCGTGGCGGTGATGACGTTCGTGATCCTGGGCGTCAAGTTCGTCGGCCCGTCCGCCACGGCGGACCCGGTGGCCAACGGCTACGGCGAGTGGGCCTCGATAATGATCGACTTCTCGCCGGCCGTGCCGGCCGAGGGCGTGCGCGGCCTGGTGGCCTGGTGGTACACGCCGCTCGGCGTGGCCGTGACGCTGATCGTCGGCGGGCTGCTGGCCCTGCGGCACCGCGGGCGCCCGGAGCCCGACGCCGACGAGCAGGTCACGGCGAGGGCTGCGTGACGGGTGCCCCGGCGGGCCGGTAGTCGGTCTTCGTGTAGTTGACCAGCTCCAGGGTGAGGGCGAAGCCGAGCGCGGTGAACATCCGCTCGGAGGCGTCGTTGCCCAGCCGGATCACGGCGGCCGCCCGGTTGCGGGCGCCCGCCCGCCAGGCCAGCTCGGCCAGCAGGCGGCGGACGAGCAGCCGGCCGGCCCCGAGCGAGCGGTACGTGGGGTCGACGCCGACGACGTCCACGTAGTACTCCGCCGCCTGCGGGTAGCCCGCCGCGTAGCCGAGCACGGCGCCGGCCCGTTCGCCGGCCCGTTCGCCGCTGCCCCGCAGCACGACGACCGTGTGCTCGGCGCCGTCCGCGACGAGCCGACGGCCGGAGGTCGGGGCGTTCGGGAAGAACCGGTCGTGCAGCCGGGCGACCTCGTCGCGCACGGCCGGGTCGGCGGGCAGCACGCACACGCGGTCGTCGGCGTGCGGAACGTCGCCGGCGGCTCCGACGACTCCGACGAGCAGCGCCCGCAGGTCCGCGCCGGTGAGCGTGAACAGCCGCGTCGTGGTGTGCGCGGAGACGTCGTGGCGCGCGGCGAAGTCGGCGAGCAGCCGGTTCTGCCGGTGGCCGAACAGGTCGAGCCGGGTCACGCCGGCCATCCTGGGCAGGCTCGCGGCGAGGTCGAGGAGGGCGTCCGCGGTGGCCTGCCAGAGCTGGCCGGCCGCGGGATGGTTGGCGGGCACGTCGACGAACGGCCCGTACAGGTACGCGCGGTGCTGCTCGTCGGGGTCGTCGACACTGGCCTCGACGCTGGCCTCGACGCTGAGCACCCCACGCAGCCGGCCGGTGCGGTCGACGGCCACGACGGCCACGGACACCCAGTCGGGGCGCAGGCCGGCGAGTTCCTCGGCAACCTCCTCGACGGTGTCGCCGTGGAACGCGATGAGGTGCGCCGGGTCGGCCTGCAGGCGCGCGATCAGCTGGATCGCGTCCTCCAGGTCGGCCGGCGTCGCTGGTCGAACGTCGTACATACCGGAAAGCTTGAACCGCCGAAGGCGGCCGGCGCGAGCGGATTACCGGCTTTTTCGGACACGCTCGCCGAGTGGCCGGACGGCTCGACGCGTTTCCGTGACTTACGTGATCGAGTGATCGGCCATACTTCTCGCACTTGCGGGGGTCACCTGTGCCTCCACCGCGTCGGGGGCCGGCACTCGCGTGCTGCGCTGGCTGACCCTGCCGGACGACGGCGGTCTGGGAGGTGTCGGGCTGCTCGGCGAGGACGCCGGGTCCGAGTCGGGGGCGGGCTCGGCCTGATCATGGGCCTCATCGCGGCCTCGTGTCCGGCGTCGTGGCGTTCCTGGCGTACCGCGCCGCATCGAACGCCACGCCGCATGCGGGCCCTGCCTACGGCGCCTGACCCGGCCGACCGAAAGGCCCCCTTCGCCGGCGAGCGAAGGGGGCCTTTCGCTGTGTGGTCAACACAGAAGTACGCGGGTCAGGCAGGTGCGGGTTCCGGCTCGCGCCCGTGCAGCCGCTGCGAGATCACCTGGGTGATGCCGTCCCCACGCATGCTGACGCCGTACAGCGCGTCGGCGATGTCCATGGTCGGCTTCTGGTGGGTGATGATCAGCAGCTGGGAGTTCGCGCGCAGCTCCTCCAGCAAGCCGATCAGCCGGCGCATGTTGACCTCGTCCAGCGCCGCCTCCACCTCGTCCAGCACGTAGAACGGCGAGGGCCGCGCCCGGAAGATCGCCACCAGCATGGCGACCGCGACGAGCGACTTCTCGCCACCGGACAGCAGCGACAGCCGCTTGATCTTCTTGCCTGGCGGCCGCGCCTCGACGTCCACGCCGGTGGTCAGCATGTCCTCGGGCTCGGTGAGCACCAGGCGCCCCTCGCCGCCCGGGAACAGCGTCGCGAACACGGTCTGGAACTCGCGCGCCACGTCCTCGTAGGCGGACGTGAAGACCTCGAGGATCTTGTCGTCGACCTCCTTGACCACGGTCAGCAGGTCGCGCCGGGTCGCCTTGAGGTCCTCCAGCTGGGTGGACAGGAACTTGTACCGCTCCTCCAGCGCCGCGAACTCCTCGAGCGCCAGCGGGTTCACCTTGCCCAGCAACGTCAGGTCCCGCTCGGCCCGCTTCGCCCGCCGCGCCTGGGTGTCGCGGTCGTACGGGATCGGCTGCGGCGCGACCACGGTCTCGCCACGCTCCTTGGCGGCCTCGTACTCGGCCAGCTCGACCGGGCTCGGCGGTACCGGCACCTCGGGCCCGTACTCGACCACCAGGTCTTCCAGGCCGATGCCGAAGGTCTCCGCGATCTTCGTCTCGAGCTGCTCGAGCCGTAGCCGCTGCTCGGCCCGCAGCACCTCGTCGCGGTGCACGGCGTCGGTCAGCTTCTCCAGCTCGTTGGACAGCTCGCGCACCCGGTTGCGGACCTCAGCCAGCACCCGCTCGCGGTCCTGCCGCTCGGCCGCCGCGGTGTCCCGCTCCGCCGCGGCGGCCCGCAACGACTCGGCGATCCGCTCCAGCGCGATCTCGCCGCCGCGGATGACCGACCGCGCGACCTCCGCGCCCCGGGTCCGCGCGGCCATCGCCCGAGCCGCGCGCTCCCGCGC
>NZ_JBOHGB010000137.1:0-19820 GCF_050699935.1 Actinophytocola sp. | reverse complement strand
GACCTGGTGCTCGCCACGGTCGCGCCGGCCGCGGTCGCGGCGGCGTGGGCTCTGTGGGTTCGACTGTGGGTCCGGCGGCCGCGCGCGAACGACGGCCACGTGCCGGCCTGGGCCGTCCTGGTGGGCGTGCTGGCGGTGGTCGCCGCGACGGCGGTCGTCACGCATCCCGGAGCGGCCGTGCTCTCCGGGCCGTACCGGCTGCTCACCGGCGCGTTGCCGCTGGACCCGGGCGGGCCGGAGCTGGCCGCGGTCGCGGCGGTGACCGGGTTCGCGGCGCTGGTCGGCTGCTATCTCGCGCTCAGTCGTCGCTCGGCGCTGGCACCGGCGCTGCCGGCGCTGGTCTGCCTGCTCGCCGGGTTGGGCCTCGCCGCGAGCGTGGGTGATCCGCCGGCCTGGTACGCGCCCGCTTTCGTCGCGTTGGCCGGCCTGCTGCTGCTCGCCGGCCGGGCCGGCGCGGGACAGGGGGCGCGCGGCATCAGGTCGCGGCTGGTCGCGGCCGGCGTGCTCGTGGTCGGCATGGTCGCGCCGGCGGCGGTCGCGACGGTGGCGCCGGGGATGGGTGCCCGCGAGCCGGCCGACCTTCGGTCGCTGGTCGCCGCCCCGGTGCGGCCCAAGGCGAGCGTCAACCCCTTCGCCCAGTACCTCGCCCTGCGCAACGGCGAGCTGAACGTGGACATCACCGCGTCGGCGTCGGCGGAGATCGGCGAGCTGCGCATGGTCACGCTCACCGAGTTCGACGGCCGGCGCTGGTCGGTCGGTGGCGACTACCGTCGGGCCGGGCACCGGCTGCCACCCGCCAAGCTCCCCACCGGCGGTGCCTCGACAGTCACCGCGAACATCGGGGTCAGCCCTCGCGGTGCGCTCGGCTGGTTGCCCACGGCCGGGCGTGCGACCGAGATCGACGTCGCGGGCCTCGGCGTGGAGGAGGCCACGGGTGACGTGGTGGTCCCGGCCGGGACGAGCGCGCCGGCCTCCTATCGAGTCACCGGGGCCGAGCCGGTGTTCGAGCCGGCCGACCTCCTCGGCGACGGGCCGGCCCCCGCGGCGACGCCGCCGGCCGTCGAGCTGACGCCGGAGATCAGGGGGTTCATCACGCGGACCGCGCCGGAGGGCATCCCGTACGCCCGGCTGCGCGCGCTGCGCGACGCGCTCAAGAGCGCGCCGTTCGGCGAGGACCGCCTCGACGACGCGGCCGGCGGGCATTCGCTGTACCGGATCAACGCGCTGCTCGACGACCACCGCGGCACGAGCGAGCAGTACGCGTCCGCCCTCGCCGTGATGTGCCGCGGCCTCGGCTGGGATGCCCGGGTGGTGCTCGGCTTCCGCTTCGACCGCGCCAGGACGGTGAAGGTCACCGGGCGGGACGTACACGCGTGGGTGGAGGTGCGGTTCGCCCGGCACGGCTGGGTTCCGGTCGACCCGACGCCCGAGCAAGCCAGCTCCGACCGCGACGACGGCCACCGCGCACCGCCCCGGCACGACGATCCCCTCGCCTCGGCGCCCGCTCCGGACCAGCCGCCGCCGCGGCCGGGCGACCACGCCGGACCGGCAGCGTCCACATCGGACTCACCGGCCGGCCCGCCGGCGTGGGTCGTCGCCACGGTGGCGGTGCTCGCCGGGCTGGTCGTGCTCGCGCTGACCGTCCCCGTCGCCAAGACCGTTCGACGCGCCCGGCGCCGCCGTGCCGGGACGACGCGAGCCCGCGTCATCGCCGCCTGGCGCGAGGCACTCGACGCGATCGGCGACGCCGGCCGGCGGCTTTCTCGCGCGGCCACGACCGGTGAGGTGCTCGCGGCCCACGGCTCCATGGCTCCCGCGGCGATGCGCACCCTCGCACGCAGCACCGACTTCGCGGCGTTCGCACCGGACGGTCCGACCGACGACGATGCGATCGCCGCGTGGGCGAACAGCGACGACATCCGCAGGTCCGCCCGCGACCGGCTCCGACGTTCCGCGAGGATCCGCGCCGCGCTCGACCCCCGATCGCTGTTCGCCAACCGGTGAGCCGCTGACGCCCGCCTCGGCGAGCTCACGAAACCGTCCGATGTGGTCACCGACCGTCTCCGTCAGCCGCTGCCCCCGTCCCCGCGCGGCTGGCGGCAGTTGACCCCTGGCTCCGGCTCCGGGGTGTTCGGTTGGAGCTGCCGCTGCTGAGCCAGCAGCCCACACGTCGGTAGCCGGTACTCCGTGCGCAGGTCCTGGAGGAACCCGCGCGCGTCGGGTATGCCATCGAAGGTCCGCGAGCCCGACCGCACCGTGTCCTGGCCCGCCGCGGTCAGGTCGTCGACGTAGAACTTGCCGCACGTCGGCACCTCCGGAGGACACGAGCCCTGCACCTGGGTGTGCTGGGAGACGCCCAGAACGCTGCCGCGCTTCCCCTGGAAGATCGCGATCTCCCCGCCCCGCCCCTCGCCGACGAAGTACGTCCCGTCGTTCACCGCGATCAGGCGCATCGCAACCACCCCACCGCCGGCGAGCATCAGCAACACCACGGTGAGCAGCACGAACAACTGGATCCGTTTGCGTCGCTTCGGTTTCGGCCCCGGCCGCGACCTGGCCGGGGTGCCGCGAACCGGTGCCGTGCTGGCCGACGTGATCGCGTGCGTACGCGACACCGGCCTCGAAGCGGACCCGTACGACGACGGCGTCGGCTCGTCAGGCTCGCGCACCGCCGGACGCGAGAGGTCACCATTCGCGGACCGACCATCCGGCACGAGGCCGGCCAGCACGCCGGCCAACGCGCCGGCGAAGGCCGCAGCGTCCGGCCACCGACGCTCGCGGTCCGGTTCCAGTGCGCGGACCATGACCTGCTTGACCTTCTTGGGCAAGTCGATCCCGCGCACATCTCCGGCGTCGTACTTCGTCCCGGTCAGCAGGTGGTAGGTCAGCGCTCCCAGCCCGTAGACGTCGGCGCGCACGTCGACGTCCAGCCCCAGCTCGGCCTGCTCCGGTGCCATGTAGCCGGGGGTGCCCGCGGCGATGGTGTACCCCGACGCCTGCGCGACGTGCTTGGCCACCCCCAGGTCGCTGATCACGATCCGCTCGCCACCCGGTGAGCTCTGCACCAGCACGTTCGACGGCTTGATGTCGCGGTGCACCACCCCGAGCCGGTGCAACACCGCCACCGCACGCGCCGTCTCGACCGCGAGGCGCAGCGCCTCCGGCACCGGCAACGGGCCGGTCATCAGATCGGCCACGGTGCCGCGGTCGGCGTAGGACATCACGAAGTACGGCCGGCCGTCGGGCAACTCGCCGATGTCGTACATCCGCACGACCCGATCCGAGTCCGCCCGGCGCAACAACCGCGCCTCCCACACGAAACGGCTGTGCACATCCGGCACGGTCGCCCAATTGTCGGCCAGCACCTTGATGGCCACCGGCTCGCCGAGCAGGTCGTCGAAGCCAAGCCACACCGACGCGAAGGCACCGCTACCGAGAAGCCGCGAGACTCGGTAGCGGCCGATCCGCTCAGGTCGCCGCACGCCGACATCCTGCCGCATCCGCCCGTCACGGTGACCATGAATCTCGCAAGTAACGTCGCCCGCCGTGACCGACTCGGGCACACCGTCGGCGACCGCGCCGGCTCACCCGCCGATATCTGCGTACAGATCAGCCAGGCAGCCGACAACATCCACCGCACTCGCCGCGGTAGCGACTCGAGGATCCTCATCCAGCCGTGAGTCTGTCAACGACCCACCCGACACGACAAGGAGACGCACTCGCACACCCATCGCCTCGACGTCGCTCATCGCCTGGATCGTATCCTCCACGGCATACGTCACAGGCGCGGCCGACTCGACATGATCCCCGTAGTCGGTATCGAACGGCAGGCCATCCGTCACAACAAGCAGAACCTTCGTCGCCTGGTCTGAACGGGCAGCGAAAATTCCCAAGGTGCGGATACCGGCAGCAACACGACTCCGCCCGGCAGGGCGGATTTTCGGAAATTGGTGACCAGGTGTGGACGCGTTGCCCCGTGCCAGGTATTCGAGCCGCACATCTGAACGTCCATACGACCGCACGCTATAGACTTCGCAAAGATGATCCGCGCGGGAGAGAACCGTCGCAAACGCGGCCGAGGCGTCGACTGCCAGCTCAAGAAAGGATGCGGATACCCGCTTGCCATCCGTGCCGACTTCGTCAGTTCGACGTGCCGTGGAAACACTGGCGTCTATCAAGCACATCGCGAGCACGTCAGGAGCACTCCTAACGCTCTTCGCATAGAACCGCGGATCCGGACTGAGCCCAGGCACCCGGGACTCGACCGAATAGGACACATACCGATCGATTTCGATCTCCGGTCCGTCGGCTACACCGGAGAGCCACGAAAGTCCCTCACGCGGCCACCGCGACACCGCCTGTTCAAGCATCTTCAGAGGTCTACCACTGGAGTAGCGCTCACGAATCGGTCTCGCTTCGCCAAGGTCAGGCGAAGACACGCTGACCGTGCACCAACCGCGAAGATAGCGTCTGGCGAAGGAGTCCCACTCATCGATCGCAACAGAGTTCGCGACGCCCACCTGTGGAGGCGACGGGTTTACGGTCTCAACCCGCTCCGCCTCCTCGCCGGCACCCTGACTTTCCTCAACCAGCCACGGCGATTCCGCCGCACGCCTCCTCTCCAGCTCAGCTGGATCAACCGACCCGTCGGGTAGGTCGACCTTCCTCATCGTCGGCCCGTAACGAGAACTTCGGACAGTTGTACTGTCGGGATCCAACAGATAGACGGCCTCACGGACGCGGCCAGCCCCGGCATAACCGTAGTAACGACCGAAATGCTGGTCCCGGTATGTAGGACGTCTGATGCTGCCGTCCCATCGGGCCTCACCCTCGCCGCCGGTCGAACGTATCCGTGGAGTAGCCGCGAGATCCCGCAACCACGAGAAGAGGGCAGTGCGGCTCGCGTCCGCCGCGATCTCAACGCCTAGCGGCGAGTTGGCTGCGGACAAGTATGGAAGCTCAAGGGTAATCCTGTGCAAGAACAGCGAACCAATCAACACGTCCTCGAACGGCGAAGTTGCGCTACAGACACCCGTCACAATGGTCGCGACCTGACCCAACAACGCCGGCCACTCTTGAGAAGAGGACTCCACCGAGCAACCAAGGCTGAGTCGATGGATCTGATCGCGCATAAAGGCGCGTGGATGTGCTGGCGATTCCGGACCAGATCGAGCCGCCTCTATCTGACGTAGCTGATCGATCTCGTCCCCGCAGCCTGGCAGGTCCGCGGTCAGTCGTGCTTCAATTCTCAGATCCTCAAGGGACTCTAGGAGCAACAGGAAATGATCTCGCCCCGGCACATCCAAGATGCGCCCGACATCCTCTTCCCACTGCCTGCCCAAGTCGCAGACACACGACTCCACCCACGGCACGCGTAGATCATCGGGCCAGAAGGCTGTGGCATCGAGCGGGGATATTCGTCCCGTTCCGTATCGGGCATGAGCAGCCCGGTGAAGCACACCTCCTCTGAGCTGCCTCCAACGGAGGACCGCGTCCCCTCCGGCGTCATACCCAAGTCGCTCCTTAGAGCTCGCCTCGGAGCTTACCGTGAACTGCTCTGCGACTCCCGAGACGGCGACATATACCAACGAGAGAATCTGCTCCTCGTCGGCACTGGAGCCGACCATCATTCTCCGCCTCGCGGAACACCGAACACGAATGGCACCAACTCGCGCAGCGCAGAGCGCAGCGCGACGTCGTCTTCAGCCAGTGGCAGCGCTACAGCCGAGGCAGCTCGAGCCGGCGCCACGCCGCGCACGACCAACTTGCCCATATGCACCAAACCACGAGTACTCAGTGGTTCACTCCCCCGGTCAAGTGTCATCCGTCGATGCTCCGTGCCGAATTCCACGAGCTGCGTCGCGACCGCGGCCTCGATACCGGACTCATGCCGTATGATCCGTGACTCCAAGTCTGGATTGGCATACGACAACTCGATAGGAACAAATCGTTGCCTGGTCGACTCCTTCAACCGCTTCTGAGCAGAATGCAATCCGGGATTGTGAGAAGCAAATAGAACAAATCCGTCCGGAGCTTCAAGCAGCTCGCCTGTGCGATCGATGAACAGCCTCCGCCGATAGTCTGTCAGAGAATGCAACAGGACGGTAGTATCTCTGCGTGCCTCCGTCACCTCGTCCAGATAGCACGGGATACCCTCTCTGACTGCCGACGTCAGCGGTCCATCAATCCAACGAGTTCCACCATCCTCAATCAGGTAACGCCCGGTCAGATCCCACGAAGCCAAATCGTCGTGACACGTAACCGTAACGACATTTACCCTACCGTTGGACGACACCTCACCGCCCCGCAAGACACCGGCGACATGCTCGACGAAGCGCGTCTTCCCGCAGCCTGTCGGTCCAAGTACCAGTATCGCCAACCCACACCGCGCGGCCGAAAGGGCGATCTCCACTTCGTCGGAGCTGCTTTCGTAGTACGTCTTCACAATTCCCCCGCAACCTCAGCGCGGATCACGGAGACGGGGTCGTTGCCGTAGTCCTGCATATAGTTTCCGGGCGCGTTGACACCTGGGATATGAGGGACCCAGTCGTACTCGAGCCAGTGTTCCCCACCAAGGGACGACGCCAAACGGCGCACATCTGGATCGTCCAGCACAGTCAACCAGCCCTGATCGATCAGATTGACCCAGTTGCCAGTCGACCTTTGCTTGATCTTCCACGTAGGGGAATAGACATGCACATGTGGAAAATGCATGGTCGGCAACTTATTGTCTCTGGCGTACGACAGGAACGTCTCATCCCAATGCTCTGCACCGAAGCCGAAGTGAACGACACCGGCTCGCAGACGTTCAGGAAGATTCGTCCATGAATCATGGGACTCCCAAAGGCCCTCGGCGTTGCGATGCGCCTTCGGGTTGGTCCCGATGGACGCGTCGTTGAAGAACGCCCATCCTTTGTACGGAAATCCTGGATACTGCACGTCGGCATAGCTTTCGACGACGTCTCGCCAAAGCTTTCCGTAGCGCCCTCCGCCTCGGATATTTGAAATCATCCCGCGCTCGATCGTCACTTCAATATGTGGGAAGAACCCGGTGTGATTGGCCGTTCCCGCCACAACGCCGTTGAGCGTGGGCATGAACTGTTTGGCCTCGTTCAAGAAGGCGTCCACTGGCCGGGCGAAACGCACTGCCTGGATAGTCGATCCAAGCAGGTGTCCCGGCACGTTACCGCCCTGCGGCCAAAGCCGGGCCTGCTCCTCCGTCACACGCCACGAGACGTCTGTTCCCTGAGGATCAGTGATGTGCACCTCTTCGGCGTCGCCAAAAAGGGCTAGTGCCTTTTCATCTATGAGCCGCCACAACTCGTCCGGAAACGACGTAGCTCGTGAAATCAGACTCTCGTATTTGGAGTAAAGCCACTGCCCTTGCATCGCCCCACCGGCCGCCCGCTGCCAATGCGCCTTCGAACCCGCGCCTCCCGCGTAGTAGCCGGTTACCGCAGGCTGGTCATCAAGGAACTGCTTCAGATAGTGGGCCTCAAGGTTGAAGG
The DNA here is from genome assembly GCF_050699935.1 of Actinophytocola sp. Classification (NCBI taxonomy): domain Bacteria; kingdom Bacillati; phylum Actinomycetota; class Actinomycetes; order Pseudonocardiales; family Pseudonocardiaceae; genus Actinophytocola; species Actinophytocola sp. The sequence goes on along the minus strand of NZ_JBOHGB010000137.1, from coordinate 12,312 downwards.
TCACCCCCTCCGCCAACATCGGCTCGAGTCGATCGGTGATCTCGCGCCAACCATCGGCCGCGGTGTGCATCCGCAGGTCCACGCCGACGTCACTTAGGAAGACGTGCTCCACAGATGCGGCACCCTCTTCAACCAGCGCCTGCTTTATGGCGTCCAAGACCAGCTCATTTTGGTCCGGAAATGTGACGATCAACAGACGAGCGCCACTAGAAATCCGCCCGTCGCCGAACGGAGCGCCAGACTGAAACGAGCTGTAGGAATAACGGTTTCGCACTCTCGTACGTGCTAACGGCAGCACCTGCTCCACACTACTGAGGCGCTCTTGGAACAGATATTTCGGAAACCGCGGCGTGACCGCGTCCCCATGGTCATACGACACAAACTACTCCTTTGAACTCTACAGAAGGGCAACGGGTCAACAACCGCAATGGCAAGTTACCGAGGATCTGGATGGTGACAGAACATGTGCCAGTCCGGCCCCAACGCCACGAGCGGCGGCTCGGCCTCGGCGCAGACGCTGGTCGCCAGTGGACAACGCGTCCTGAACCCACAGCCGCTCGGCGGGTTCTTGATCGACGGTATCTCGCCCTCGATCGGCGCTGGCAGGCCCTCGGCCGTCCGTCCGACGTCCAGCACCGAGGCCGCCAGGGCACGTGTGTACGGATGCCTCGGGGACGCCAGGACTGCGTCCGACGGGCCCACCTCTACGATCCGGCCCAGGTAAAGAACCGCCACCCGATCCGTGACGTGGCGAACTGCACCCAGGTCATGCCCGATGAACAAGAAGGCAGCCCCGGTTGACGACTGCAGATCCGAGATGAGGTTGAGAATCTGGGCCTGCACCGACGTGTCGAGTGCCGAGACGGCTTCATCCAGGACCACGAGGTCCGGTGTGGGAGCAAGCGCCCGAGCGATGGCAACCCGCTGCAGCTGCCCCCCAGACAACTCGGCGGGGAACCTGCTGCCGAACGTCGTGGGGAGGCCGACTGCCTCGAGCAGTTCGGCCACACGGCCCGACCTCGACTCAATGCCCTGCACACGCAGCGGCTCCTCCACCAACGTACGAACGCGCAGACGCGGGTTCAAGGATTGACTCGGGTCCTGAAAGACCATCTGTACGTGCTTGCGCAACGCACGAACGACCGATCGGCGCGGTCGAGTGAGGTCCATGCCGGCCACAGAAAGCCGCCCACCGGAAGGCGCATGAAGCGCCACAAGCAGGCGGGCTATGGTTGACTTTCCGGATCCGGACTCGCCCACAAGGCCCACTGCCTCTCCAGCGGTGATCCGTAGGTCCACCCCCCGGAGTACGCGAACGCCGGCTTTTCCACGACCAAGCCGGCCGGTCGTCTTGCCGAAGACCTTCGTGACCTCCTCGGCGTCGACAATGACCTCCGATGAGTCGGCGGCGACATGCGGTTTCATTGAGCCCCCAGGGTTCGATAGCTGACGTCAATCTGGGGTATCACTCTGTCCGGATACAAACATCGGCTGACGTGATTTTCGCCGACGTCGATCAGCTCTATACTGCCGGTTTCGCACGCCGTGTCCGCGATCGAACAATAACCCCGGTACCAGCATCCACTTTCGGAAGGGCTCGCGCTGCTCCTGCTAACAATTGTAGGCAGCCGTGCCAATCTCGAACCATTCACTGACGGGATAGCGCCGAACAGGGCGGCCGTATATGGCATCTTCGGATTGGTCAGCAACTCCTTCGGGGAGCCGATCTCGACCACTTGACCTGCGTAGAGAACAACGATCCGATCTGCCAGGAAGGCCGCCTGCCCGAGATTATGTGTCACGAGCAGCAGGCTCATTCCCCGTTGTCTGACCTGATCCATAACGAGCCGGAGGATTTGGTTCCCCACGGTCACGTCCAGCGCCGCAGTTGGTTCGTCAGCAAGAAGCGTCTTCGGCCGACACGCCAAGGCGATGGCAATCATCACTCGTTGACACATTCCACCGGAAAGCTCGTGGGGGAACGCGTGGAGCCTGTCTTCGGCATCCGCAATGCCAACTGACTCCAAGCTGCGCAAGGTTGCCTGGGCCAGTTCCTTCCCCGATAGGCCCTGGTGTATTTTGAATGCCGCACCCACCTGCCGTCCCACCCGCATCATCGGATTCAACGAGGCGCGCGCGTCCTGGAATATCATCGCTATCTGGCGGCCTCTGATGTGCTGCAGTTGCTGCTTGCTCATGCCGTAAAGATCGTGACCGCCGACCAGGACAGTGCCACTCTCCACCAACGCGGGAGGCCTGCGCAGGAGCCCACCAACCGCGAGCGCCAGCGTCGACTTCCCGGACCCAGACTCGCCTACGACTGCGACGACTTCGCCCGCGGCGATCTCGACCGAAACATCGTTGAGTGCTTGATGTCGGCTCGTGGCGGCGGCATACGAGACGCTGAGCCCTTCGACCAAGACATCTGGCGCAGTCACGGTCATGCTCCTTCCGCGTCACGCTTGCCTCGCAGTAGCGAGTCGCGCATTTCATCCCCGAGGAGACTGAGGGAAAGGACCAGGCTGGTCAACGCGACGGCCGCGGGCCAGATAAGCCACCAGGCGTTATAGATGAAGATCCGACCGTCACTTATCATCGAGCCCCAGCTGGCGGTGGGTGGCGGCACACCCACTCCGACGAAGCTCAGCGACGCCTCCGAAAGTACCGCGGTAGCGAACACGAAACTTCCCTGGACGAGCAACGATGGGACCAGGTTGGGCAGGATGTGCACAAACATCACACGCAGGTCGGAGCAGCCTACGACTCGCGCGGCCGCGATCAGATCGAGTTCGCGAAGAGCCCTGGTCTCCCCGAAGGAGGTTCGGATGAACAGAGGTGCCAAGATCACCGTGAGGGCAAGCACCATCTGCCATTCACCTTGCCCGAATATCGCTACGAGAGCAATTGCGAACAGTATCGCTGGGAACGCCATCAACCCGTCAGTTATACGCATCGCTACGGCACCGAATCGGCGGTAGTAGCCGCTGAGCACCCCGAGCGTTACGCCGATGCCCAAGGAGCACAGAGTCACCATCAGCCCCACGAACAGCGAGACTCTGCTTCCGGCGACAAGTCGCGACAGGATGTCACGACCAAGGGCATCGGTCCCGAGAAGATGCTCGCCACCAGGTGGCATCAGTCGATTCACCGGCGCGGTGGCGTTCGGGTCGTTCGAGAGCAGGAGCGGACCGATCAACGCCACGGCACCCCAGAAGAGGACGACCCCTAGGTACAGCCGAGCCCAGCCCGACAGGCGCGGCCGCCTGGTCTCACGAGGTGTGGCGCCTTCCGCGGCGGCCGATCGCGCCGTTCCGGACGTCGTCGCAGGTCGACTCATGACGCGCGGAGCCTAGGATTGATCGCCGCTTGCAGCACATCAACGATGATGGTCACCACGACATAGGCCATGGTCGTGACCAGGAGGACGCCCTGTAGAACAGGGACGTCACGGTTCTGAACGGCATCAATAGTGAGACGTCCGAGGCCGGGAATGTTGAAAACCATCTCCACGATCACCGCTCCAGACAGCAACGACCCGAAGGTGACACCGATTACAGACAGCGTAGGCCCCGCGGTATTGCCCAACGCATAGCGCAGGATCAGGGGACGCCGGCTGACGCCGATGGACCGGGCAGCCAGAATGAAGTCAGACTCCATTATTTCGATCATGCTGGATCTCATCATCCGAGCAATCAAAGCCGCTTGCGCGCTCCCCAGCGCTAGCGCCGGCAACACCAGTGTCAGCAGGCTCTGGACCAGGCCCGCCTCCAAGGGTACGAATCCCGTTGCCGGCAGAATGCCCAGTCCTACCGCGAACACCACTACCAGGCCGAGAGCCAACACGAAGTTCGGAATCGCAGTTCCCATGATGCTGAGAGTCATGAGGACCCTGTCGAGAGCGCGACCCCGGTGCAAAGCGGCGAAGATTCCAGCAGTCAACCCGATCAAGATCGCGATGGCTTGGGCAAGCATGGCGAGGAGTACTGTCGGCTGAGCGTGCGACAGAATCGCCTCCCACACCGATTGGTGCAGAAACAGCGAATCGCCAAGGTCGCCCTGCAGGAGCCCTCCGGACCAGGCGAGGAACTGCTCGATGAAGGGTCGGTCGAGTCCCAATGCAGCATGTAGTCGGGCCACTTGTTCGGCCGTGGCGTCCGGCCCCAGAATCGCCTGTGCCGGATCACCGGGGGCAAGATACAGCAGTCCGAAACTCAAGACCAGGACGACCGCCACGACAGGCAGTCCAGCCATGAGCCTCCAACCGATGTATCTCAGCATGTCGACTCGATGCACGCAGCGCCCGGCCCCCCATGGCTTGCGATTAACATTAGTCGCCTCCGATGAGTAGGTTGCCGCCGCTGTCGGATACTGTCAGCTATCGACGCTTCCAGACGTTATAGAAGAACGGGAAACTCGCACCTTCGTGATACCCCTGGACGTCGACGGAATAGCCATTTACGTCCAGAGACTCCACAACCTTGATGTTGGGAACGTCCTTGAAGTAGAGCGACTGAATTTCGTCGAGGGTCTGTTGGATCTCACCCTCGTCAGCAGCAGTGAAGAGTTGCTCGAGAAGTCCATCCATCTCCTGGGAGCAGTATCCACCGTAAGTGTTGCCGCACGCGATCCAGGGATAGAGATCAGGGGTGGGAACGACACGGTCACGGGCCGTAATAATGTGCCAACCCTTCGCTTGCGGCCTGCGTTCCTGCAACGCGCTGAGCTCAACATTCTCGAGTTTGACTTTGATGCCCATCGCTTGGAGCTGATTGCTCAGGTCAAGAGCGATATTGTAGGTCTGCGGGGAAGCCGAAGTGGTGACGAGCTGGAGTTCCTCACCATTGTAGTCGCTTTGTTCTATCAGATTCTTAGCGGCATTGACGTCCGTAGCACCCCATGGATCGGTGTTGTCCTTCGAGTGAAGGCCTTCGGTCGAGGCCAGCATGCCTGGATCCGAATTCCAAAGGTCCGGTGGTCCCTGGGTCGCACCCAGGGACTCGAAATCGAGGCCAGTCAAGATCGCCCGGCGGAATACCGGGTCCGAGCTCGGCGCGTCCTTCGAGTTGAACAGGATCGTAAACATTCCCGCGAGCACGGTCGAGACTTTAAATCGCGGGTCGCTCTTAAATCGATCGTAAAGATCTACGGGCAGAATTTCTGCCCAGTCGAACTGGCCGCTTTCGAGACCCGCGACTCGCGCAGCCGCGTCGGGAACAGGCACGATCTTGATCTCGTCGAAGTAGGCGATCTTTTCGCCACCTTGGCCTTCGAAGGTGGCGGGCGCCGGCTTGTAGTCGTCGAACCGCGCCAGTGTGATCGCTACGTTCGGCTCCCACCCCTCCAGCTTGTACGGGCCCGTTCCGATGATCTGATCAGGTTCGAGCGGAGTATCGCCGGCTGCTTCGACGATAGAAGCAGGCAGCACACCGGCGCCCCGATCGGCCAGGATGTTGAGGAGAAGGCCGCTAGGACTGGTGAGTGTTAGTTCGACAGTCCGCTTGTCCGGGGCGGTCAGGGACTTGACGAACGAGAACAGTCGTTTTCCGCGAGGAGTGAGATCACCAAAAGCCTCGAGCGATGCGACGACATCGGCAGACGAGAGGTCTTGTCCATTGTGAAAGGTAACGCCGTCCCGGAGGGTGAACGTATAGACGAGACCGCCGGCGTCCACCTCGTAGTCCTCGACGAGCATGGGATGAGGCCGACCCTTCGTGTCAGTCTCGAATAAGCCCTCGACGATGTGAGCCCACACTCGGTGAGTCGCGGTGTTGGTGTTCGCGTGCGCATCGAGTGTGGTTGGTTCCGCGTTCGTTGCCAGAGTCAGCGTCCCGCCGAATTTGTCGTTTTCCGCGACGGAGGCATTCCCGCCACTGCCGCTCCCGGCACACGCGGCAGTCAAGAACAGTAGACCTGCCGCTGCGAGGGAGCTAGCCCTTCGAAATTTCACTGCATTTTCTCCTCGTGATCACGTCGGCATCAGCGAAGAAGATTCCGAGCTCAACGGGTTAGGTACTCGCAGGGGTTGGTACTGTACGGTTAGATTAGGAACTCAGGTCAAAGTAACCGGTTTCGATCGCGGTCGCCCATATCTTGGCAACGCTCGGAAGAATGCCGTAGGGCAATTCTTGCTCTAACTTCCAGTACTTGTGTACGCCGGCGCCATATTTTACGAGATGATGCCGGGTATCGGGTCGGTGTCGGCGAAGCCACGGGAGGAGAACGTTGTCATAGCGCTCGGGTGTATGGTCCCGGCTGCCCGCGGCGATGCCATACAGAAGAGGCGGAAGTGTAAAGCCCTCACTCGCGGTAAGCGGCCGGGTGTAGGAGGTGTACCGATCGACAAGCTGGGCGGTGGCCGCGCTATCCAGTTTGAGGTGTTCCGCAATTACCACCGCGGATCGCGCCAACGAATCTTGCACGCCGAATTGAATAATGTGCTGTGCCTTCATCCCTGGCAGTCGTGTCGCGGCGGCCCAGTCGTCGAGGATCTCCTCCATCACTTTGGGCAAACGGGTGTAGAGGCTAACGCCTTCCTCGGTGCCGCGATATCTGGCCAAGTCCCGCCAGGTCCTGATGGTCAGTCGGTTGAAGGGCTGGTCCCAGTTGTCCGGGACCATTTCGCGCATGATGCATCCGAATGGAGATGTCTCCGCGCCAAGGAGACCGCCCACGTTGCGGACCCGCTGGAGCATCATGTGGATGATGGGTCCGCCGGTTGAATGGCCGTGCATGTAGATGGTGTATTGGTCGTCTGGAAAGTACCGACCACAGAGTTGCTTGATGGCTTCCTCGTACGCCATCGGCCATGCCGCCATTCGTAGGTAGAATCGCGTACCAGGCTTTGCCTCAGCGAAGACGACGGTGCCGTAAGAACTGTGGAAGTTTTCGTCTCCGCGAAAGGTGACGACGGTGTACTCATCTGGGGCCACAGGTTCCTGTTTGGCCCATAGCGGCGTCCGCACGCTGCCGTCGGCCTCTATAGTCTCGCCGGGCCAGTCTCTGCTCTCGTCGAGAAGGTAGAGATGTCCGGGATACGTCAGGGTCACTACTCGGTATCCGTAGTAGCTACTCAGATGCTCGGCGACTGGCGCCATCGATCTGCCGTCATGTCCACCGCCGTGCAGGAGCAGCACGCCGATGTGTCTTCCATCCGGGCCGATGGCGACCTCCTGTTGGCTCGGCTCGAATACTTCGACGCCGATGTCCCAAGGCATGCCGGCCGACTCGATCTCGAACAAGTCCTCCCTGCGGCTTATGTCCAGTTTTGGAGACGCCAACACGTGCCGGGATTCCGCGATGATCGACTGTCTGTCGACTGCGTCGGGCGGCGTCCACTTCTGGGTTGGCACGCGATGTCTCCGTTCGAAATGTGACCTCGGCGGTCACCCGTTCGCCGTACCGTACATCGTATCAACGACCTGTACAAGACGGTGTTCGCCGCTGGTCCGGGGGCTTGTAGGCAGGTTGGGCGGCGCCTGCCAAGCAGGTAGGCGTACTTGGGCGGACCGGCGGTGCGTTCGTCATGAGATGCCACTTGCGCACGGCGACTTCGGCATCGGTCCAGGTGCCATGTCGTCGGGGCCACCGACGGTGACGCCGAGGCGGTCGCGAGTCACCGGGGTAGAGCGCGAGCTCCGAACCGGAAGATCTGGGCGAGCGCGGTCGCGCAGACGCACAACGTCCGTCGTCTGCTCGCCCACGCACGAATGCCTCTGGGTACGGTGCGAGACTCGGCCACCGGTGCCGGCCGACGCCGACCCTTGCGCAAGCACGACGGCGGCATCGAGGCCGAGCACGGCGGCGCCGAGGCCAGCCCGCGTCACAGCCCTATAACGTTTGCGCGCCGTTGGCTCGGCGACGTGAGCGAGAGCTACTTGGCTGGACTGTGCGGTGGCTGTCGGTCTCGCGCCCGGGTCACCCACGGTTGGAGCCGGCCGCCAGGACGCCCCGCCATCGTGGCGTGGGCTATGGAAGCCCGAGAGGTGCTCGCAACGGTGTCGTCACGAGTTGTGGTTCACAGAGCGACTGACACGGCCCCAAACGAACATCATCGCTGTCGCAGCGCTGAACAAGGCGGCGACCAGCAGCCAGCCCGCCGTATAGCTCCCAGTGTCTTCCAATACCGTGCCGAACAGCACAGGGCTAATCGAGTAGCCGCCCATAAAGCCAAGGACGACCCACCCGGTCGCGCGCCCGGTGTGCGTCGCGCTCGCCGAGATCGCGGCCAACATGGTGATTGCATTCCAGGTCGCGATGGTGGCTCCTGCGATCAAAACCCCGATCCATAGCCAGGCACGTCCATTCTGCGCCGCCAATAGCGCTAACACGCTGACCGTCGCTCCGACCGAAATAACCAAGAGTGGCAGGGCGACATGCCGCATCCGCTCGACCGTCCGGCTCGCCAGAATCCGTGCGACCATTCCTAACAGACCTATCGCAGCCGCAGCGGCGCCAGCCGTGGCGACGTTGAATCCGAGCGACTCGTGAGCGTAGAGCGGCAAGAAAGTAGTCACCGCGGCGCCGCCGGCTCCCATCAATAGCGAGTATCCGACCAGCCACCTAACCATCGCAGGCAGCGGCGCTCGAAGTCCACGACCTCGTGTGACGTTGCTGCGAGTCGGCGAACGCGGCAACACTCGGCAGGCAACAACGAGTCCGGATAGAGCCGCAACGGTCACAGCCACCAAAGACCATCGCCAACTTGTCGCCAACGCGAGCGAAGGTAAGACCAGCCCAATGACTAGTATTCCGGCCTGCACCCCCGATTGTTTTGCGCCAACGACAGTGCCTCGGCGTCCGGTCGGAACATTCTCCGATATGACCTTATTTGTGGCCGGGTTGTTCGCGCCATTGGCAGTTCCAGCGAAAACAAGGGCGAGAAGTAGCATCGCAAATGATGAGGCCACAGCCAGCAGGACCGCAGAAGCCGCTGTCAAACCGAATACCCCAAGCAAAACCCCCCTTCCACTGAACCGATCAACGACTTTACCCGCTAGCACCGCGAATCCAGCCGTCGACGCGGCAGCTGTCGACACCGCCAAGCCATACTCGGATCGGCCTATGTCGAGATCATCGATGATCAGACCGGACAGGACGGCAAGCGCCGGGAAGGAGTACGTGGAGATCGCCATAGCCGCGGCGAGGACTGTGATGAAAGCAAACCTCCATGCATTGGAACGGTCAGCGTAGTCGGGGGACCGAATCCCAAGCGGAGGAGTGCTCGCGCTGGTGCTCTCGCTCACGAGACTGAGGACTGAGCAGATCCGACGGGCGCACCGCCGGCATGCGTGCCGGAGACGCCGCCCGAATCCGTCGCCCGTGCGCCGACGGGCTGCCTCCTGGTCGCCATATTGGGATACGCCTGAGTGAAGCATCCTCCACTCAGGCTGACTACTGCTGCCTCGATGGCCACGACCATGCGTTCACCTTTACAGTACAAATATTTGCGTGGCTCAGCTCTTCGAGGAAGATCCAAGAATGGTCCTGGCATAATTCAACAACGCAAACTTGTGGGCATCACGCACGCTCTTTATGGAGCAGTCCGCCACCGCTGCCCTCGCGCGCTCCTCGAGCATGGGATGCTCCTCCTCGGCAATCCGACCTACCGCTGATCTCATGACTGCCGCCACGAGAAGGTCGTTTTCGGGATAGTCGACCTCATACTCCAGGAAGCGATCCCGGATGGCATCATCCACAAGGTCGATCTGGTTCGTGGTCAAGACCACGACGACGCGACTCGTGTCTAATTCATCAATGGAGTGAAAGAACGCACTATCCTGCAAGAAATGCCATTCCCTGGCATGCTGGGTCGACCGACTCATGAGAACGGACTCAACGTCATCGAACACAAGCACACTGCGACGGCCAACGATTCCGAAACCGGTCGTCGCTAGCTTGAAGATGTCCCGAATTCGCGCTTCACTTTCACCGTATCGCGGACGTGCGATCTGAACTCCGTCCAGCATGGCCAGTGCGACTTGGTAGGTCGCGCCCTGCCCTTGAGTTCCGACTCCGAGCTCAAATGCCAGCCGCTTTGCCAGCATTGACTTCCCCACTCCCGGCGGGCCAGACAGGATAAAGCCGTTGACCCCGTCTCTTCTGGCGTCGCCACTCCACTGATGCTGGACGATAACAAGCATCTCGTCGAGAATCCGGCGGTAGAAGTCGCCGAGCATCGCGGGGGCATCCCCATTTCCGCTAACGCCAGACGTGGCTAAGAATTCGGGCTGGACACTGGCATCCGTCACGAAGTCCGGCTCGGATTGCGAATGATGATGCCCCATCTGACGAACCCTTCCGTAGGCTGACTGCAGATGTCGGCGACGCTTGACGCCAGGCCGACTAGTCGAAGCTCCGCTCGCGGTCGCGCTCAATCGGCCCCGCCTCGATAGGTTGGCCGTCGCTGTCATAGATCCGCTGGCTGGTGAATCCTTCAGGCCAAATGTCAGTGAACCAGAATCTGATGCCGAACTGGATCCTCAGCTGTTTGATCGGGGCTGGATTGTTGTTGGTATGTTCGTGCTCCCACATCGCAGGAGGAACGTAGAGGACGTCACCCGCAGACCAGGCAACCTTTTCACCGTGCATATCCGTGTAGCCATCACCCTCGAGCGCGTACACGACCGCCTCGAGGTGTTTGTGCCTGCCACTATGATGGTAGGGCGGCTCTGACCAGAGGTGCGTGATGGCCACGCTTGTAGCACGGAACCCGTTTCCCGGAACGGCCAAATACTGTAGGTGATGGTGTTGATTGGCCACAGCCGCAATAGCACCTTGCGGTTCGAGCGATGGGTCCGTCGGGGCATCCTCGAGGTGAATTACCGCCCGAGATCCATCGGCGTAGTACTGTGACTCCTGCGAAGGAAACCCGCTGAGTTGAACTGGATCATTCGGTCCACAAGTTTCGAGCTGCTCAATGCGAGCAAGACGCACAAACCTTTCCAGATCGAAAGACATCGCTGAAAGGTAGAGGACTGGAACATCGCCATCATTGAAGTGCTGGTGTTCAGACCAGAACGGAATCTGAATCGTGCTGTTCTTGTGCCAGTCGAACCGCTGGCCATCAATGATACTAAAGCCCTCGCCTTCGAGGATGTGGATGGCCTCCTCGCCATGACGATGTTTTCCCGTGTGCCAGCCGACTGGAATCTCTGCCTTTAACACGTTGCTACCCATGGTGGCGAAGCCTTGCTGATTGGCGATCATCAACTTGACTTTTGCGTCCTGCGGGGTCGACACCCATGGTATGTCTCGATCTTTTGCGACCGTAGCCGACTCCTGGAACTCCGACTGAATTCGGGCGGGCGTTTCAAGCCACTCGTCGTAAAACGTCACTTTGAATTCCTCCATTTGCGACTATCGGACGAGCGATTCGGTTAGAGCGAGTCCAGCAGGGCCTCGCGACTCGCTCGATGGGAGCGACCGCAGGTGCCCAGGTCGGCGCCCCCGCGGTGTCCACACTGTTCACCCACCCACGCGCGTACGGTGACGATCCAAAGCCAGTGTACTGTACAATGTACCTGACGATGTACGGTAGGCTGCGCAGGAGTTATGTACTGCGACGACGCGGAGATCTCGGCCACCACGTCCATCCAGCCCTAGATCGAATTCATAACGGGCGAGCGACTGACGGACCTGGACGTGACGATCGACAACGCGCGCCGCAGTGGCCAGGGTGGGCGCGTCCGTGAAGATCGTCGATTCGCGCATCGCGCACTGGAATACCCGCCTGGCCGACACATCGCCGACCTGGCCTCGAGCAGCACGGGTGGCGAGATCTTCGCGGCTCCTCCCGCCATCCGATGTGGCCACGCGGCTAGCTGGAATGACGCTGCCCGCAACGGAGAACTGATGGATGCCGGTGCTGGCGCGGCCGGTCTCGACGACCCGTCGGCGTCGTGGCGTGACTCGCCAACACCCTCGGCACCCGCGACGTCGCGATGGAACCCGGCAACCTGATGATGACGGGCGCGGCCTCGCGTGGGTCGCGGCGCCCTTTCTCAAGCACAGCACGCCGGTCCCGGCGGTGTCGATCACCGGCAGGGCGACCTCGACACACCGGCCGCCACGCTTCTCCCCCACATTCCGCGCCGGCCCCGCCCGTCTCACCGACCGGGCCGGGCGGAGCTGGACTCTGCCGCTCCCCGCTCGTTCGTGTCGTGTACCGTACAACGTACTAACACGAGGGGCGGTGCGCGTGGGTGAGGCGGGTGTGCTGGAGCTGCGTGTCGTCGCGATGCGGTGGGAGTCGGCTGGGGTGGTGTCGGTGGAGTTGGCTGATCCGGAGTGGCGGTTGTTGCCGGGGTGGGAGCC
>NZ_JBOHGB010000136.1:0-19946 GCF_050699935.1 Actinophytocola sp. | reverse complement strand
GTGCTGGACGACGTGTGCGCCGAGGTCCCGGCCGGCGGCCGGCGGCCGGAGCGCCACGCCGACCAGGCCCTGGCCGTCGTGACCTTCACCCCCAGCGGCATCCCCGGCGGCATGGCCGGCACGCTCGGCGGGTCCGGTCAGTGACGGCCGATGCCCTCCCACTGGAAGCCGGCGCGGCGGACCACGTCCGGGTCGAGCAGGTTGCGGGTGTCGACCACGACCGGGCTGGCGACCACGGCCGCCAGCTTCGCCCAGTCCAGCGTGCGGAACTCCGGCCACTCGGTCAGCACGACCAACGCCTCGACGCCCTCGGCGGCCACGTACGGGTCGTCGACGAGCGTGATGCCGTCCAGGTCCGCCCGGGTGTCGTCCGAGCGCAGGGCCGGGTCGTAGCCGACCAGCTTCGCGCCGGCCTGGCGCAGCAGGGCCGCGACCGCGAGGGCCGGTGAGTCGCGCAGGTCGTCGGTGCCCGCCTTGAACGTCAGGCCCAGCACGCCCAGCCGCACCTTCGACAGGGAGCCGCCGCGCCTGCCGGTCACCGCCATGCGGACCTTCTCGACCATGCGCTGGCGCTGCCGGTTGTTCGTGTCGATCGTGGCGCGGATCAGCCGGAACTCGAAGTCCGCCGCGTCCGCGAGCTGCAGCATCGCCGAGGTGTCCTTCGGCAGGCAGGAGCCGCCCCAGCCCGGGCCCGGCTGCAGGAACGCCTGGCCGATGCGCTTGTCGTAACCCATGCCCTCGGTGACGTCGGAGATGTCCGCGCCCAGCCGGTCGCACAGCTCGGCGATCGCGTTGACGTAGGACAGCTTCATCGCGAGGAAGCAGTTCGCCGCGTACTTGACCAGCTCCGCGCTCGCCGCGTCGGTGAGCACGGTCGGCGCGCCCAGCCGCGCGTACAGCGCCGCGACCCGCTCGGCCGCGTCCTGCTGGTCGCAGCCGACCACGATGCGGTCCGGGTTCAGGAAGTCGTGCACCGCCGAGCCCTCGCGGAGGAACTCCGGGTTCGACACGACCGCGACGTCGTCGCGCTCCAGCAGCTCCACGGTCCGCTGCGCGGTGCCGACCGGCACGGTCGACTTGTTCACCACCACGCAGTTCGGCGGCAGCAGCTCGCGAACGTCCTCGACGACCGACTCGACCACCGACAGGTCGGCCACCCCGCCGACGCCCATCGGGGTTGGCACGCACAGGAACACGACCTCGCTGCCCTCGACGGCCGCGGGCGCGCCCAGCACGAACGACAGGCGGCCGGCCGCGAGGCCCTCCGCCACCAGCTCCGCGAGCCGGGGCTCGAGGATGTCGATCTCACCCGCGCAGAGGCGCTTGACCTTCTCCGCGTCCACGTCGGCGCACACGACGTGGTGGCCGAGCGAGGCCAGGCACGCGCCGGTCGTGAGCCCCACGTACCCGGTGCCGACCACCGCGATCCGCCGTACGAACACCTGGGCTCCCCTCCGTGCGGTCCCGTGCACGACGAAACTACAGGGGATGTGACGCCCGCGAGGTTCGGACCCGATCCCTCCGGGTGGGGATGCGCGGTAACGGGACGCCCCGGTCGGCCGACCTACTGAACGAGTCAGTTGCGGCGTCAGTGTCACCACGTTGACGTCACCGCACGACATGTCCGGTTCGGGGACCGGGTCAGGTTCAGACCGAAGAGTCCGACGGAGGATGCAGCGTGGTGACGTCACGCTTGTTTCGTGCTGCCCGGCACCGGGTGAGCGCATGAGAATCAGCGTCTTCGGCCTGGGCTATGTCGGCTGCGTGTCCGCCGCCTGCCTTGCCGCGCGCGGCAACGAGGTCATCGGCGTCGACGTGAACCCGACCAAGATCGACCTCATCACGCGCGGGCAGGCCCCGGTGGTCGAGGAGCGCATCGGCGAGCTGACCGCCGAGGTCGTGGCCGGCGGCGCGCTGCGGGCCACCACCGATGTGGCCGAGGCGGTCGCCGCCACCGAAATCTCGCTCGTCTGCGTCGGCACGCCGTCGGCACCGAACGGCAGCCTGTCCACCGCCTACCTGGAGCGCGTGGCCAGCGACATCGGCGCCGCGATCGGCGCCGCGACCGATGCCGCGACCGAGGAAGACCGCGACCACCGGCACACCGTCGTCTTCCGCAGCACGATGCTGCCCGGCACCTGCCTGGAGCTGCTCGTCCCGATCCTGGAGAAGTCGTCCGGCAAGACGGCCGGCGTCGACTTCGGCGTCGCGGTGAACCCCGAGTTCCTGCGTGAGGGCACGAGCGTGCGGGACTTCTTCGACCCGCCCAAGACCGTGATCGGCGAGCTGGACGGCGCGAGCGGCGACGTCGTCGCCGCGCTGTACGACGGCCTGCCCGGCGAGGTCTTCCGGGTGCCGATCCCGGTCGCCGAGATCACCAAGTACGCGGACAACTCCTTCCACGCGCTGAAGGTGGGCTTCGCCAACGAGCTGGGCGCGATCTGCGCGGCGCTCGGGCTGGACTCGCACGCGGTGATGGACGTCTTCCTCGCCGACCGCAAGCTCAACGTGAGCCCCGCGTACCTGCGACCCGGCTTCGCGTTCGGCGGCTCGTGCCTGCCGAAGGACCTGCGCGGGCTCGTGCACGCGGCCCACCGTGCGGACGTGTCCGTGCCGATCCTCTCGCACATCCTGCCGTCCAACGAGGAGCATCTGCGCCGGGCGTTCGAGCTCGTGGCCCGCACCGGCGAGCGCAAGGTCGGCCTGTTCGGCCTGTCGTTCAAGCCCGGCACCGACGACCTGCGCGAGAGCCCCCTGGTCGAGCTCGCCGAGCGGCTCCTGGGCAAGGGCTACGACCTGCGCATCTACGACGCCAACGTGACCATGTCCCGGCTGCTCGGCGCGAACCGCGAGTTCATCGAGGCACGGCTGCCGCACCTGGGCCAGCTGCTGCTCCCGTCCATCGACGACGTCCTCGAGCACGCCGGCGTGATCCTGGTCGGCTGCAAGGACCCCGCCGTGCTCGCCGCGCTGCCCCACGGCGGCGACAAGGTCATCGTCGATCTGGTCCGCATCCCCGGCGCGCAGGTGCGCCGGGCCGAGTCGGGGTACGTGGGACTTGCCTGGTAGAGCACTGATCCTCGTCGAGAACCTCTCGGTCCCGTTCGACCGCAGGGTGTGGCAGGAGTCCACCACGCTGCGGGACGCGGGCTGGGAGGTCCACGTCATCTGTCCACAAGGGACGAAGCGGGACACCGAGCCGTACGTCGAGCTGGACGGGGTTTCGATCCACCGCTACCCGCTGCGCGCGGCGACCGGCGGGCCGGCCGGCTACGCCAGGGAGTACGGCTCCGCACTGTGGCACACGCTCCGGCTCGCCCACCGGATCGACCGCACGGTCGGCAAGGTCGACGTCGTGCACGCGTGCAACCCGCCGGACCTGCTGTTCCTGGTGGCCCGCATGCTCAAGCGACGTGGCGCGCGGTTCGTGTTCGACCAGCACGACCTCGTGCCCGAGCTGTACCTGTCCCGGTTCGACCGCGGCCCGGACCTCCTCTACCGCGCGGTGTGCCGGGCCGAGCGGGCCACCTACCGCACGGCCGACGTCGTGATCGCCACGAACGAGAGCTACCGCGACGTCGCGATCACCCGGGGAGGTGTGGCGCCGGAAAAGGTGTTCGTGGTCCGCAGCGCACCGGCCGTGGAGCGGTTCCGGCAGGTGCCGCCCGAGCCCGAGCTCAAGCGGGGCAAGCCGCACCTGCTGTGCTACCTGGGCGTGATGGGCCCGCAGGACGGCGTGGACTACGCGCTGCGTGCCCTAGCCGCGCTGCGTGACGAGCAGGGTCGCACGGACTGGCACGCGGTGTTCGTCGGCGCCGGCGACACGTTCGAGGACATGGTCCGCCTCGCCGACACGCTGGGCCTGGCCGACCACGTGGAGTTCACCGGCCGCATCCCCGACGCGGACCTCGTGCGCTATCTGTCCACATCGGACGTATGCCTGTCGCCGGATCCGAAGAACCCGCTCAACGACGTGTCCACCATGAACAAGGTCATGGAGTACATGGCAATGGGCAAGCCGATCGTGTCCTTCGAGCTGCGCGAGGCCCGCGTCTCGGCCGGCGACGCGGCACTCTACGCGCAGGCCAACGACGTCTCCGAGTTCGCGAAGCTCACCGCGCAGTTGCTCGACGATCCGGGCGAGCGGGCCCGGATGGGCGAGCTCGGCCGCGCCCGCGTCCAGGGCGCGCTGTCCTGGGCGCACTCGAGCGAGGCGCTGCTCGCCGCCTATGCGTCAGCACTCGACGACCGACCGTAAGGCGTATGTCCCGATTTGACTAAGAGTTACCGACCAGCTGTAACCCAAGCCGGTTCCCGCGCGACGGGATTCGTGAGTACTGGTCCGATGTCGAGAACCGACACGGGCCGAAGTACCTCAAAAAGGGGGCCCTCGCAGTGAACGACGACACAGTGCGGCTGTCCATGGTCGGGCAGGTGTTCCGCAGGCGGCGGCGGTTACTGATCGTGTTCACCATCGTGGGTGCGGCCGTCGGCGTGGCCGCATCGTTGCTCTTCTCGCCCGGATACGCGGCCTCGGCGAACGTCCTGCTGCAGGGACCGCGGGAGCCCGACCAGCTGGTGACCGAGGCGCAGGTGGCGATGAGCTCGGCGGTGCTCGACGACGTCGCCACCGAGCTGAACTGGGGCAAGTCCGCCAGGGATCTGGCGGACTCGGTCGACGCCGTGGTCGCCGAAGGCAACATCATCAAGGTCACGGGCTACGCGGACACCCCTGAGCGTGCGCAGCGGCTCGCGGACCAGGTGGCGAACGAGTTCGTCGGCTTCTCCACGAGGCTGCTCAGCGACACCGCCGACCCGGCGACACAGGTCTCCCAGGAACAGCAGAAGTCGCTTCGCCAGCAGGTCGTGGACACCAACCGGCTGATCTCCGAGCTGCACGACTCGGCGGGCGGCGGCAACACCATCGACAGCGTCGGCGTGCGCACCGAGCTGGAGGCGCTGCGCAACACCCTCGCCGAGGCGATGACCCGGATCGACGAGCTCGACGCCGCCGCCGGCCAGGGGAAGATTGTCGTGATGGCGCCCGCGGACCGGCCGACCGGGCCCGCCGCGCCGTCCATGCTCCACTTCGTCGCCGGCGGGGCCGCCCTGTTCCTCCTCCTGGGTGTGCTCGGCCACCTGTACCTGGCGCGCAGCGACCGGCGGATGCGGCGCGAGGAGCACATCGCGTCGGCAATCGGCTCCCCGCTGCTCGGCGGCATCGACGTGCCCGACGAGCCGGACACCGACCGGCCGGCCGGCGACCGGCGGGAGAGGCTGCGCCGGCTCCTCGTCGACGACCGGCCCTGGCATATCCCCGAGCTGCCCACCGCCGTGGACGAGGAGGGCCTGGAGATCCGGTACCGCCGCGTGCTGTCCCGGCTGCGCGAGCGCGTACCGCGTGCCGCGGCCACGTCGCCGGTCCTCGTGGTCGTCGCGAAGGACGACCCGTCCGCGCGCCGCGCCGCCGCCAGGCTCGCGCGCACGGCGACCGACACGGCGACCGACACCGTCGGTCGCGAGCGGCTGGACGTGGTCGCGGTGTCCGCGGAGCAACCGATCGTGCCGGACGGCGCCGCCGGCGTGCTCGTCGTGATCACCGCCGGGACCAGAACGCCCTGGGAGTTGGTCGACATCGCCGAAGCGTGTACCGACGCCGGACATGGCCTGCTCGGCGTGCTGGTCACGCACCGGACCCGGCCGAAGCAACCGACCCGCCCCGCCGAGACGCCCCCGGACGTCCCGGCCGAGACCGCGATGGCAGGTTCAGCATGACGCCGACGAAGTCGACCACGACAGCGGCGCCGCCGTCGACCGCACCCACGGCGCAGCCCCTGCTCGACCTGACCAGGCTGCTGCTGGCCATCCGCCGCGGACGCAGGCTGTGGATCTGCCTGGGCGTGGTCGGGCTGCTCACCGGCCTCTCGCTGGCCTTCCTGCTGCCGACTCCGCCCACGGCGGTCATGCGCGTCTACGTGGTCCACGAGGACGACCAGCCCTCCGACAGCGGCAACCTCGCCCGTACCGACGTGACCCTGATGACCACGGCCAAGATCGCCGGCGCCGCGCTGGACGAGGTCGGCTCCAGTCAGCGGCCGGAGGACTTCCTGGAGGACTACACCGTCACCGGGCTGACGAACAACGTGCTGGAGGTGACCGTCCGGGCGGAGACGAACGCGGACGCGGTGCGCCGTGCCCAGGCCCTGGCCGACGTCTTCATCGCCGCCCACGTGAGCCGCGTCCAGACCGCGGCCGCTTCGGAGGCGAAGGCCCTGACCGACCAGCGCGACCGGGTTCAGGCCGACCTCAGGCAGGTGAACAGCCAGATCGCCAACGCCGAGACGCAGGCCCGCCAGCAGACCGAGGAGAACGGCGGCGAGGAAGCCGCGCAGTCCCAGCCGAACGCCGCGGGGCTCGACTCGCTCTACGCCCGCCGGGCCGAACTCACCTCTCGGATCTCCGACCTCAGCCAGCAGGCGGAGGAGGCGGGCATCGGCGCACCGCGGGTGGCCGCCGGCACACAGGTCGTGGACGCCCCTCGCCCGCTGAAGATCTCCCAGGTCACGACCCTCGCGACCAACGGCGCGATCGGCCTGCTGCTCGGGGTGGTCCTCGGCTGGGTCCTGGCGGCACTCACCGGCGTCGTCAAGGACAAGCCGGTGCTGCGCAAGGACATCGCGGCGCACCTCGGTGCCTCCGTGGTCGCCCAGCTGCCGATGCCGCGGCGTGGGCTCGCCCGGCTGTGGCGGGGCACGCGCGCGGGTCGGGAGCGCAAGCGGGTCGCCGGCACGCTGGCGCGGCTGGCGCGCGGCGAGCCCGGGCCGGTGTCGGTGCTGGAGCTCGGTGCCCCGCGCATCGCGGCCGCGCTGGTGCTGGACGTGGCGACCGAGCTGGCGAGCGACCGCGACGTGGTGATCGTCGAGGACCCGGCGGGCCGCGTCGTCGACGACGACCTGCCCGGGCGCGACCTCCACGAGCTCACCGGCCGCGCGGACCGGCCGATCCGGATCATCGGCGCGGACCAGACCGCGCCCGCCGCACCGGGCGAGACCCGCCTCGGCGTCGGCTCGGTCACCCCCGGCACCCCGTGGACCGACCTCGCCCACCTCGGCGACGAGGCGCTGCTCGTCGTGCGAACCGGGTTCGCGAACACCGCGTGGCTGCACGCGGTCGCCCGCCAGCTCGCCGACTGCCGGATCCCGATCATCGGCGTCGTGCTGGTCGACCCGGACCCGCGGGACAAGTCCGACGGCACGCTGTGGGACGGCCTGCACACCGCGCTGCGCGGCCGCACCCGGCCGGACCGCGCCATCGAGCCCGCGCCCTCGGCGAAGCCCTCGCGGACGCCGGAGCCGGCCGCCAGGCAGACCCGGAAGCCCACGTCCGCGCTGCCCGCGCACTACCCCACACCGGTCCCGGCCAAGGGCGTCAACGGTGTCAACGGAACCGCGGACCTGCCCACCAAGCGGTTCGCGTCGGTGCAGCCGCATTTCGACGACTCGGCGGTCGGCACCGGGAACGGCACGGGGAGCGGCGCTGGGCACACCAGCGAACAGGCCGGGCACGACCTGCCGACGAAGCGGTTCGCCCCGGTCCGGCCGGAGGACGTCGACGGGTTCGTGCACCGCGGGAACAAGAGCTGAGAGGCCTGGGAAACCCATGTGCGGCATCGCAGGCACGTATCTCTGGCCGGGCGGCGGCGCGCTCACCGACCGGCTCACCGACACGCTCGCGCACCGCGGGCCCGACGGCGCCGGCCGCTACGCCCACCGGGCCGGGGCCGGTGAGGTCCACTTGGGACACAGGCGGCTGTCCATCATCGACCTGTCGGAGACCGGCGCCCAGCCGATGGTCTCCGGCGGGCTGGCCATCACCTACAACGGCGAGCTGTACAACGCGCCGGAGCTGCGCCGCGAGCTGTCCTCGGCCGGTGTCCGGTTCCGCGGCAGCTCGGACACCGAGGTCGTGCTGGAGGCGTGGCGCCGGTGGGGCACGGACTGCCTGCCCCGGCTGCGCGGCATGTTCGCGTTCGGCGTCTTCGACGAGCGCACCGGCGAGCTGACCCTGGTCCGCGACCAGCTCGGCATCAAGCCGCTGTTCGTCGTCCGCCGCGGGAGCGCCACCGTGTTCTCCTCCGAGCTCAAGGCCATCGCGTCCGAGGTGGACGGTCTGACCGTGGACGACGGCGCGCTCGTCGCGTCGCTGCTGTACTACTGGGTCCCCGACCAGCGCTGCGCGTACCGCGAGGCCGAGAAGCTGCGGCCCGGCACCTGGCTGCGGCTGCGCCCGGACGGCAGCAGCGAGCGCGGGAAGTACTGGGACATCAGGGAGGTCGCCGAACAGGCGCGGCACCTGCCCCCGCTGGACCTCGATGAGGTCGTCGCCGAGTCGACCCGCCGGCACCTGCTCTCCGACGTCCCGGTCGCCACGTTCCTCTCCGGCGGCCTCGACTCGAGCTACCTCACCGCGCTCGCGGCCCGCTACCAGCCCGGGATCTCCGCGTACACCATCGGCTTCCGGTCCGAGGACGCCAAGTTCGAGGCGATGCCCGACGACCTGCGCTACGCCCGGATCGTGGCCGAGCGCTACGGCGTGGACCTGCACGAGATCGAGATCGCGCCCCGGGTGCTGGACCTGCTGCCGAAGATGACCTACCACCTGGACGAGCCGATCGGCGACCCCGCCGCGATCAACACCTACCTGATCTGCACGGCCGCGCGCGAGGCGGGCGTCAAGGTGATGCTGTCCGGGATGGGCGCCGACGAGCTGTTCGCCGGCTACCGCAAGCACTTCGCGAACCTGCTGGCACGGCGCTACCAGCGGGTGCCGGGCATGGTCCGCCGTCCGATCGGGACGGTCGTGGACCGGCTGCCGGTGGCCACCGCGCGCCGGGGCTACCGGTCGGTGCGCTTCGCCAAGCGGTTCCTGTCCTTCGCCGAGCTGCCCGAGGAGACCGCGTTCCGCCGCAGCTACACGATGTACGACCGCGCCGAGCTGCTCGACCTGGTCGACCCGGACCTGGCCGAGACCGTCGACGACGTGCTCACCGAGCACGCGGACACCTACCACGACAACGCGCTGACCGACCACGTGAACCGGATGTGCCTCGCCGACGCGCGGCTGTTCCTGCCCGGGCTGAACCTCGCCTACACCGACCGGTCGAGCATGGCCGCGTCCACCGAGGTGCGCGTGCCGTTCGTCGACGTCGAGGTCGTCAAGGCCGCGTTCCGCATCCCCGGCCGCCAGAAGATCGCCGGACGGCAGGGGAAGGCGGCGCTCAAGCAGGCCGCCACGTCGATCCTGCCGAGGGAGATCATCTACCGCCCCAAGGGCCTGTTCAGCGCGCCGCTGCGGGCGTGGATGAGCCGCGACCTGGCGCCGCTGGTGCGCGAGGTCGTCGACGACGGCCTGCTGGTGCGCTCCGGCTTCCTCCGCCAGGACGCGCTGCAAAGGCTGGTGGCCGAGGACGCCGCCGGGCAGCAGGACCGCAGCAAGCACCTCTGGCACGTGCTGACCCTGGAGTACTGGTACCGCGCCGCCACCGACCGCGTTTCGGCCGCACCTGTACCAGGAGGCCACTCAGGATGACTCAAGAGGAGTCCTCGCCAACCGCCGCCTCAGGGGAACGTGACGCAACCCAGCCACAAGTACGTGACCAATCAGGACGATCGCTGCGAGACGCGACCACACCGTTGAATTCCGGAGAGGCGGGCCGCATGCGGCTGGTGGTACAGAATTACAAGAGTGGGGAGCTGACCCTGCTGGACGTGCCGGCACCGGCGTGCAAGCCGGGTGGCGTGCTGGTCCGCACCACGTTCTCGCTGATCTCGACCGGGACCGAGCTGATGAAGGTCTCCGAGGCCGGCAAGTCGTTGCTGGGCAAGGCGAAGGCCCGTCCGGACCAGGTCGCGAAGGTCATGCAGAGCGTCGCGACCAACGGGCTCGCGGCCACCTACCGCAAGGTGACCACCAAGCTCGACTCCTACACCCCGCTGGGCTACTCGCTGTGCGGCGTCGTGACCGAGGTCGGCGCCGGCATCGACGACGTGGCGGTCGGCGACGTCGTGGCGTGCGCCGGCAACGAGCACGCGCTGCACGCGGAGCTGAACTGGGTGCCGAAGAACCTCTACGCGCGGGTGCCGGACGGGCTCGACCCGCGGCACGCGGCGTTCGCCACGGTCGGCGCGATCGCCATGCAGGGCGTGCGCCGGGGCGAGCCGCGGCTGGGCGACGTGGCGCTGGTGATCGGGCTCGGGCTCATCGGCCAGCTGGTGGTGCAGCTGCTCGTGGCCTCCGGCGTCCGGGTGGTCGGCCTGGACCCCGACCCGGGCCGCTGCGAGCTGGCCGAGCGGCTGGGCGCGCTGGTGTGCGCGCCGGCGAGCACGGGCGTGGTGGACACCGCGGTCGGCGAGCTGACGGGCGGGCACGGCGTGGACCAGGTGTACCTGGCGGCGGGCGGCTCGACGAACGAGCCGGTGGAGCTGGCGGCGAAGCTGGCCCGCGACCGTGGCACGGTCGTGGACATCGGCAAGTGCTCGCTGAACCTGCCGTGGAACGCCTACTACGAGAAGGAGCTGGACGTCCGGTTCTCCCGCTCGTACGGCCCCGGCCGCTACGACCCGTCCTACGAGCTGGAGGGCCGGGACTACCCCATCGGCTACGTGCGCTGGACCGAGCGCCGCAACCTCGAGTGCTTCCTCGACCTCGCCGCCCGCGGCCGGGTCGACGTCGAGCCGCTGATCTCGCACGTGGCCGGCTTCGCCGAGGCGGAGCCGACCTACCGGGCGCTCGACGAGGGCGAGCGCAAGGCGGTCGCGGTGCTGTTCCGCTACGGGCACGAGGAGTCCGACACCGTCGCGGAGCCGCCCGTGCTCACGATCCCGGTGTCCGGCACCGAACCCGGCGCGCCGCGTGCGGCCGGGCGGCGGCGCGGGCCCGTGCGGCTCGGGTTCGTCGGCGCCGGCAACTACGCCTCCTCGATGCTGCTGCCGCACCTGACCGGGCGCGCGGACGTCCTGCTGGACCACGTGGTCACGACCTCAGCGCTGTCCGGGGCGAACGCGCGGCGCAAGTTCGGCTTCGCCGCCGCGTCCACGGACCTGGACGACGTGCTGTCCAATGAGGACGTCGAGGCGGTGTTCGTCGTGACCCGGCACAGCTCGCACGCGGAGCTGACCGCGCGGGCGCTGCGTGCCGGCAAGGCCGTGTTCGTGGAGAAGCCGCTCGCGCTGTCCGAGGCGGAGCTGGGCGTCGTGTTGGACGCGATCGCCGAGTCCGGCAACGACCGGCTGCAGGTCGGCTTCAACCGCCGGTTCGCGCCGCTGCTGCGGTCGGCGAAGGCGGAGTTCGGCACCCGGGTCGGCCCGGCGTCGGTGCGCTACCTCGTCAACGCGGGCAGGCTCGAGCACGGCAGCTGGTACAGCCAGGCCGACGCCGAGGGCACCCGGTTCGCCGGCGAGGGCGGGCACTTCGTCGACACCGTGAGCTGGCTGCTCGACGGCGACCCGGTCTCGGTGTTCGCCACCGCCACGCCCGGCCAGGACGACCTGCAGATCCTGCTGCGCTACCCGGACGGCTCGACGGCCGCCGTCACCTACGCCACCTCCGGCGCGCCCGGCTTCCCCAAGGAGACGCTGGACCTGCTGGCGGACCGCAAGGTGCTGAAGCTGGACGACTTCGTGAAGGCGTCGGTGACCTTCTCCGGCCACGCGCGGAAGCGGTGGGTCAGCTCGCGGCTGCCGAAGGGCCGGGACAAGGGCCAGCGCGCCGAGCTGGACGCGTTCCTCCGCGCGGTGGCGACCGGTAGCCCGATGCCGGTGCCGGTCGACTCGCTGGTCGCGACCACGCTCGCCACGCTGGCCGTGCGGGCGAGCCTCAACACCGGCGCACCGGTCCGCCTGGAGCTGCCCGCTCGCCCAGCGGCACCGATCGGTTCGCCCGCATGATGTCGCCCGGCTGGTACCTGCGCCGGCTGTCCCGGATGGGGC
The DNA here is from genome assembly GCF_050699935.1 of Actinophytocola sp. Taxonomy (NCBI): domain Bacteria; kingdom Bacillati; phylum Actinomycetota; class Actinomycetes; order Pseudonocardiales; family Pseudonocardiaceae; genus Actinophytocola; species Actinophytocola sp. Next base: position 7,959 of record NZ_JBOHGB010000136.1, on the reverse strand, counting down.
CGCGCGAGATCGCCGGCCGCGCCGGTGACGTGCTGCGCAAGCGGCGCTGGCGCGGCGAGTACGCGAACCCGCGGCGGCCGGACCCGTTGGCGCGCCGGGAGTTCACCAGCGTCATGGCGCTCCCGGAGGTGCCGGACGACGCGGTGAAGCGGCTCGTGGAGACCGCCGAGGAGCTGCTGGCCGGGCGCGCGGAGTACTTCGGCGTGGTGCGCGAGGACATGGTCGCGCCGGACTGGACGCTCGACCCGAGAACCGGCCGCCGCGCGCCCGCCCGCGCGTACGCGTTCGACATCGCCTACCGCAGCGAGGACCGGGTCGGCGACATCAAGCAGATCTGGGAGCCCTCGCGCCACCAGCACCTCACCGTGCTCGCCGCGGCCTACGCGCTGACCGGCGACGAGCGCTACGCCACGCGGGTCGCCGAGCACCTGCGGTCGTGGTGGGCGGCCAACCCGCCGCTGACCGGCGTGCACTGGGTGAGCGGGATCGAGCTGGGCATCCGGCTGCTGTCGTGGGTGTGGGTGCGCCGGCTGCTGGACGGCTGGCCGGGCGCGCCCGGCCTGTTCGAGGACAACCCCGAGGCACTGCACCAGATCTGGCACCACCAGCGCTGGCTCGCCGCGTTCTCCAGCGGCGGGTCGTCGGCCAACAACCACGTGATCGCCGAGGCCGCCGGCCGGCTCGCGGCGGCGGCCGCGTTCCCGTGGTTCCCGCAGTCGACCGGCTGGCGGGCCGACGCGTCGCGGGCGCTCGACGAGCACCTGCGGGCCAACACGTTCGGCTCCGGGCTCAACCGCGAGCTCGCCACCGAGTACCACGGCCTGGTGGCCGAGCTCGGCCTCGCGGGCGCGCTGGAGGCGCACGCGGCCGGGGTGGCGGTGCCGGAGACGACCCGCCTGGTGCTGCTGCGGATGTGCGACGCGCTGGCGACGGTCGTGGACTCGCGCCTGCACCCGCCGCGCCAGGGCGACGCCGACGACGGCCACGGGCTGGTGCTCGACGGAACCGGCACACACCGGTGGGGCTCGCTGCTCGCCACCGGTGACGCGCTGTTCGGCCGGCGGGACTGGTGGCCGGGGACCGACGTCGGCGCGGACGTCCGCACGCCGCTGCTGGCCGCCCTGGCCGGCTCCCGCGACGGCACCGCCTTCCGGGTGACCGCGCCCAGGCCGGCGCTGCGGCCCACGACCCTTCCCGACGCGGGCATGACGATCCTGCGCGCGCGTGGCGCGCACGGCGAGATCTGGTGCCGCTGCGACGGCGGCCCGCACGGCTTCGGCTCGATCGCCGCGCACGCGCACGCCGACGCGCTGTCGGTCGAGGTCCGCCACGACGGCGTGGACGTCCTCGCCGACCCCGGAACCTACTGCTACCACGGGCAACCCGAGTGGCGGGCATACTTCCGCGGCACGCTCGGGCACAACACGCTGGAGCTGGACGGCCGCGACCAGTCCGTGAGCGGCGGCCCGTTCCTGTGGACCCGGCACGCGCGCACCCGCGTGCTTACCGCCGGGGACACCCGCTGGAGCGCCGAGCACGACGGTTACGGGACCGCGACCCACCGCCGCACGGTGACGCTCGACGGTACGGACCTGCGAATCACCGACGAGGTGCGCGGCGACGGCGAGCACGCGGGCCGGCTCGCGTTCCACCTCGGCCCCGCGGTCACCGTCGAACTCACCGGGACCACCGCACGCCTGAGCTGGCCCGGGCACGACCGTGAGCACACCGCGGTGCTCGAGCTGCCCGCGGACCTCGCGTGGTCCGCACACCGCGGCGAGACTCCCGGGGCGAGCCGGCCCCCGCTGGGCTGGTACTCGCCGGGGTTCGGCCGACGCGAGCCCGCCTGGGTACTGATCGGCGGCGAGGTTCGCGGCGGCGACACCCTGACCACCCTGCTCCGCTTCGACCGATAGCCAGGAGGAATCCACTGTGAACACTCGACCGTGGACTCGCGCCCGCCGCGTGGCGGCGCTGTGTGCACTGTCGTCCCTGCTGTTCGCGTGCACGCCGTCCCCGGCCGAGGACGCCGCCGCACCCGCGAGCTCCGGCAACGGCGGCAGCGAACCCGCCACCTCGCGGACGGCCGCGGTGTGCGGGAACACCGAACCCGGTCCCCCGAGCGCACCGCCCGGCGCGGTCGAGGTGCTCCCGGGCACCGGCGAGGACCTGGCCGACGTCACGGAGGCCAGCCCGCCCGGCACCACGTTCTGGCTGGCTCCGGGCACCCATCGGCTCGGCGACGGCGAGTACGACCAGGTGATGGCGAAACGAGGCAACGTCTACCTCGGCGCTCCCGGTGCCGTGCTCGACGGCCGGCGCGTCAACAGGTACGCCTTCTCCGGCAAGGCCGAGGAGGTCACCATCCGGCACCTGACCGTGCGCGGGTTCGTGCCGCCACGCGACGAGGGTGTGGTCAACCACGACTCCGCCAACGGGTGGACCATCGAGCACAGCACGATCACGAACAACGACGGCGCCGGCATGATGGCCGGGGCGCGCCAGACCGTGCGGGCCAACTGTCTGAAGGACAACGGACAGTACGGCATCAACGCGTACCAGGGCGACAACGGCATCACCGACCTGCTCGTCGAGGGCAACGAGATCACCGGCAACAACACCGGCGACTGGGAGTCCAAGGTGGACGGCTGCGGGTGCAGCGGCGGCGTGAAGTTCTGGGCGGTCGACGGGGCGGACGTCCGCGGCAACTGGGTGCACGACAACCGGGGCACCGGTCTGTGGGCCGACACCAACAACAACGACTTCCTCATCGAGAACAACGTGATCGAGGACAACGACGGGCCGGCGATCTTCTACGAGATCAGCTACAACGCGATCATCCGGAACAACGTGCTGCGGCGGAACAACCTGGTGGAGGGCAAGTCCTTCGCGGACCGCGACGACAGCTTCCCCGCGGCGACCATCTACCTGTCCGAGGCGGGCGGCGAGCCGCGCATCGAGGCACGCACCGACAAGATCGACGTCTACGGCAACGAGCTGACCGACAACTGGAACGGCATCACCTTGTGGGAGAACGCCGACAGGTTCTGCAACAGCCCCGCGAACACCTCGGGCGACTGCACGCTGCTCGTGCCGAACAAGGCGACGTGTTCCCAGCCCGCCATCGCCAAGCCCCCCTACTACGACGACTGCCGGTGGAAGACGCAGAACGTCGACATCCACGACAACAGCTTCACCGTGGACACGAAGGCACTGCGCTGCGACGACATGTGCGCCCGGATGGCCGTGCTGTCCAACTACGGGACCTACCCGGACTGGTCGCCCTACCGCGAGGACGCCGTCCAGCAGGCGATCACGTTCGAGCAGAACAACCGCTGGCGGAACAACCGGTACACCGGGCAGTGGTCGTTCGTCGTGCACGACACCAGCGAGACGATCGACGCCGCCGCGTGGCGGGCGGACCCCTACGAGCAGGACGTGTCCAGCGACTTCGCGAAGTCGGGTGGATGAGATGGCCGTGACCTCGCACCGCCCGTCGGTCGACACGCCGGCGTTCCTCCCCGAGGAGCGCAGTCCCCGGCTGGTCGGCGCGGTGTGGGTGCTGCTCGTGATCAACACGCTCGGCTCCCAGGGCGCGGTCACGGTCGTGCCGATCCCCCGGTCGGTCACGCAGCTGGTCACGATGGGCGCGCTGGTCGTCGCGTTCGGGCTCGCGCTCGTGCTCAACCCGCGCGTGCGGCTGCGGCCCAGTGCCCTCCTGCTGCAGCTGTCGCTGCTCACCGTGGTCAGCGTCATCTCGAGCGCGCAGCTGGAGTCCGGCTACGGCGCGTTCTTCCGCTGCGGGCGCCTCGCGATGTTCCTGGCCACGCTCTGGCTGCTCACCCGGTGGTGGGACGACGCGACGCGGCTGGCACGCCATCACATCCGGGCGATCGGCGCGGTGCTGCTGACGGTCGTCGCCGGCATGGTGATCGCACCCGGGAAGGCGTTCCCGGAGTTCTACAGTGGACGCCTGGTCGGCGCGGTCTGGCCGATGACGCCACCGCAGATCGGCTTCTACTCGGCCACGGTCATCGGCCTGACGGTGTTGCTCTGGCTCGGTGGCCGCACCACCCGGTCCAGCCTGCTGCTCGTCGCCGCGCCCGCGGTCGTGCTGCTCCTGCTGACCCACACCCGCACGGCCACCATCGCTCTCGTCGCCGGCCTCGCGGTCGCGTTCATCTCGCTCGTGTCCACCTCGACACGGGCCCGCCGGCTGTTCGCCCGGGCGACCATCCTCGCCGGCGGGGCGGCGATCTTCCTGGGGCCGGCCATCCAGGCATGGCTGCGCCGGGGGCAGGACGACGAGGCGCTGAGCGACCTCACCGGCCGGCAGAAGGTCTGGGACGCCCTGCTCGCCGCGCAGCGCACGACGAGCGAGCAGCTGTTCGGCGTCGGGTTGACCAACAAGTCCTACGACGGCCTGCCGATCGACTCCAGCTGGCTCGCCGTGTACCACGAGCAGGGCCTCATCGGTGTGGCGATCGTGGTCGGCTTCCTCGCCACCCTGCTCGTCGTCGCCGTGCTGCGGCCGCCCTCGCTGGAGCGGGCGGCCGCGCTGTTCCTCATCCTCTACTGCCTGGTCGCCTCGTACACCGAAGCCGGGCTGGGGGACGCCTCCCCGTACCTGCTGAACCTCGCCGTCGCCGCGGCGTTGCTGCACGCCGCCGGACGCTCGGCCGAGCGTGCCCACCGACCTGGAGTGCGGACATGAACGGGGACGAGCACACGGACCCGTTGCGAGTCCTCGTCGTACACAACCGGTACCGGTCGGCACAGCCGAGCGGCGAGGACCGGGTCGTCGACCAGGAGCTCGCGCTGCTGCGCGAGGCCGGCCACCGGGCCGACCTGTTCGAGCGGCGCAGCGACGACATCTCGTCGATGTCGTTGCCCCGCAAGGCGGTGGTGCCGGTGCGGGTGCCGTGGAACCCCGCCGCGCGCGACGCCCTCGCCGCGCGGCTGCGTGCCGACCGCCCGGACGTGGTGCACGTACACAACACGTTCCCGCTGCTGTCCCCGTCGGTGCTCGACGCCTGCACGGTGGCCGGCGTCCCGGTGGTCGCGACCCTGCACAACTACACCCAGGTCTGCCCCACGGGCACCCTCTACCGGGACGGCGCGCAGTGCCGCGCGTGTGTTGGGCGGCTGCCGCTGCCCGCGGTCCGGCACGGCTGCTACCGCGGCTCGCGGCTGGCCACGGTGCCGATCGCGCTCAACCTCGCCGCCAACCGTCGCCGGTGGTCGGCGTCGGTCGACCGGTTCTTCTGCATCTCCGCGGCGCAGCGGGACATCCTGGTCGAGTCGGGCATGCCGGCCGACCGCCTCGTCGTCAAGCACAACTTCGTCCCCGAACCGGGCGTGGTCCGCACCGGTCGCGCCGAACATCTGCTCTTTCTCGGCAGGCTGACCGAGGAGAAGGGCGTTCGCCTGCTGATGTCGGCCTGGGACCGGATCGCCGCCGGCGGCGGGCTCGGCGTTGCGCTGGCGCTCGCGGGCACCGGGCCACTACAGGACGAGGTCGCACGGTGGGCGCGGGACCGGGACGACGTGCACTACCACGGGCTGCGGGATCCGGCGGGTTGCCGGGAGCTCATCGCCCGAGCCGCCGCCGTCGCGGTGCCCTCGACCTGGCTGGAGACCTTCGGCCTGGTCGTGGTGGAGGCGAAGGCGGCCGGGGTGCCCGCGGTGGTCGCCGGGCACGGCTCGCTCGCCGAGCTGGTCGACGACGGCGTCACGGGACTGACCCACCGTCCCGGCGACGCGGCCTCACTGGCCGAGAGCCTGCGGCGGATCGTCGCGGACCCCGAACGCAACCGCGAGCTCGGGACCGCCGCGCGGGCCGACTACGAGCGGCGGTTCGGCCCGCGGGCGGGGCTCGCGAACCTGGTCGGCGGTTACCGGGCGGCCATCGCGAGTACGGGGCACGGCGCCGCGGCGGTGACGACCAGCACGTGACCGGCGACCCATCCGGCGCGCGCGGCTGCGCGGAGTCCGGCGACGCGCGTCCCGTCCCGGCGCTACCGGAGCGGGCGCGCGTGCTGATGGCGATCGTGGCGACGCTCGCGGCCATCGCGGTGACCGTGCTCGGCGTCGCCTTCGCCGGCACCGACACGGGCACCGCGTTCGACACCTCTGTCCAATCGGGACTGTGGCGGCTGGGCTCGCCGTGGCGCGAGATCGGTCGGATCGTCGACGTCACCGCCGAACCGGTGGGCATCGTGCCGGTGCTCGCGTGCGTGATGCTGGTGCTGCGCGCGCTGGGCCATCGGCGCGGCGCGGTGCTCGCACTGGCCGGCACGGCCGCCTCGGTCGCCGTCACCACGGCGTTGAAGCCCGTGGTGGGGCGCGACATCAACAACGGCTTTCTCGCGTTTCCCAGTGGTCACACGGCAACCGCGACGTCGATCGCGCTCGTCTGCGCGTTGGCTGTCCTGCATCGCCACCGGGTCGGCCCCGTGACCGGCGTGCTGCTGGCCGCGGCCATCGTGATCCCGGCGGCGGTGGCGATGGGCTGGGCGCAGGTCCTGGAGAACTCGCACTATCCGACCGACACGGTCGGCGGCTTCTGCGTCGCGCTGGTGATGGTGCCACTCACCGGCCGACTCATCGACGTGGTGGCCGACCGGTGGGCGGGGCACGAGCACTAGCTGGGGACGAAGACCTTCACACCGTCGTCGGTGCCGGGAGTGTCGTACGGCGCGACCTCCTCCTCGGTGAAGTCCGCGAGGTCCGAGAGCCGCCGGAAGTCCCGCATCGCGGTGCCGACGCACCGCACGTCGGCGCAGGGCGCGCCGGACCCGTCGCGGACGTCCCCGACGTGCACGGTGCGGAAGTCGATGCTGTAGCGGGTCGCGTCGCTCGTGTTCGGGATCGACGCGTGCAGCTGGTCGCCGGAGAAGATCATGATCCCGCCCACCGGCGGCACGACGGTGACACGGGGCTCGTCGGCGTCGAGGGGCTCGTTCGGGGCCGGGTGGACCCGCATGTCCTTGCTGCCGCTGAAGTCCTTGATGCGACCGCGCCAGGCGTTCGCCACGTAGTAGTTGTAGTCGCCGCTGTTGTTGGGGATCTCCCGGCCGAACCAGCGGGGGAAGAACTCCATGATGTTGTCGGTCGCCACCGGCCAGACCGGCATCCACCAGTTGACCTGCTGGCGTGGCGCGGCGTACCAGGTGTCGCGATGCGGCTGGAACGCGTACGCGATGCCGGTGGACAGGCCGCCCCGCGGGAACGCCGTGCGCAGCTTGGGCACGTCCGCGTAGACCTCGTCCTCGCGGGCGCCCAGCGCGGTGACGACGCGCCGCAGGTGCGCGATCGACTCCGGGTGGTGGATGAACTTCGGCTTGAAGTCGATGAGGAGGTCGGCCAGCTCGTCCGGGGATCGCCTGGTGTGCACCGAGGTCGGGTCGTCCGGGCCCAGCGCGCCGGTGACGAGGTCACGGGTGAACGCCGCGAACGCCGCGACCTCGGGGACCTTCGTGTAGACGAGCACGTCGCCGGCGAACAGCCGGCGGCGCCGTTCCGCGTCGTCGAACGACGGGTCGATGTGGACGTTGGCCATCGGTGTCCTCCGGATGTCCGTGCTGGTGCTCACTCCTGAGAGAGTCCACGAAGGACTAGTGATCGTTACGGCTCACGAGAACGGCCGGATGGCCGGCCGCACCGCGCGCCCGCCCATCCACGGCGTGGGGTCGCCGGCGTCGAGTGCCGCGCGGTACACCGCACACGCCCGCTCGACGACCGCCACGGTGTGGTCGAGGTCGGCGTCGGTCAGCGCACTACTGACCACAAAGGATGGACCGATCACGCCACCCCTGACGAGCTCGCGCAGGAACAGCGTCCGGTACTGCTGTGACGGCTTGCCCGCGGCGTCGAGGGTGGCGAAGACGAGGTTGCTGTCCCGGCCCCGGACGACCACGTGGTCGGCGACGCCCGCGGCGGCGGCCACCGCCCGCACGC
>NZ_JBOHGB010000135.1:0-19991 GCF_050699935.1 Actinophytocola sp. | reverse complement strand
GCTCGGCGGCCGGCGAGGTGCCGAGCGGGGCGCCGGCCGCGTTCGCCGACGCCGGTGGGCTGGAGTCCGCCGCAGGCGCGCGGCCCACCGGCGAGCTGATCGTGTTCGGCGAGACCCCGTTGCGGGCGGACTCGTGAGGCTCGCCGCGATCAACGGGGTCACGCCCGTGTCGGTGCGGTCGGTCGAGGCGACCGAGCGCGCGCTGACCGACGCCATCATCGGCGTGCGCGGCCGCGAGGCGGAGCACGACCCGGGTGTCACGTTGGCCGCCCGCGACGCCGCCGAGCTGGCGCACGCGAACGGCGCGGGCCTGGTGGCCGTGGTGACCCACCCGAGCGCGGATCCGGCGATCCTCGTGGGCATGGTCGTCGCCGCCGACGTGCCGCTCGGGCCGGACGCGGCGGCCGAGCTGCGCCACTACCTGGCCGGCGCGGGTGGCCCGGACATCCGCGAGGTGACCGAGTCCCGCACCGAGCGCGGGTACCCCGTCGTGATCGCCGAGCGGATCCTCGTGGACGGCCCGACGGCGGGCGCGCCGGCCGCCGGCTGCCAGCTGCAGGCGGTCGTCATCGACCCCGCCGGCCGGCGGATGGCCGTGTTCACCCTGCACTCCAGCACGGGCCGCGGCTGGCTCGAGCTCGCCGGCGTACTCGGCCAGCTCGTGTCCTCAGTGGACTTCGAGGTGGCGCCCGACGACCCGAGGATGCGCGTCACGACCACGACCTGAACCCGTTCACGCCCGCTCTGGCCTGGAGAAAGCCGTGCCGAAGACGCCACCCGGTGACCGCACGAGGTCCGGCCCCGTGCCCGGCCCCGTCTCCGACGCGGAGCTGGGCGCGAAGATCCTCGCCGGTTGGGAGCGCATGTCGCGGGCCGTGGCGGACGGGCCGAGGTTCAACCGGCGGCTGGCCCAGCACCTCGGCATCGGCCTGCGGGACGTCGAGCACGTCCGCGACACGCGCAACCGGGTGGCGCATCCCGGCGAGGCAATCAGCCGGCACGACCTCGAACGGGCCGTGTCGATCATCCGGCGGGCGAAGCGCCGTACGAAGCACACCACGGGGCCGAAGCGACGCGCGAGGCCGAGGAGACCCGCGAGGTCTCGCAACGCCGTGCGGGCCGGGAAACCGAGGCCACGGAAGCTGGTCGTCGTGGCCGCGTGCCTCGTCGTGGTCGTCAGCGTGCTGATCGTGCTCTGGACGGTCGTGTAGTGCTTCCCGGGGTCAGGGCGTCCACCGCGGATCGCGGCCGCTCAGCGCGAGCAGGCGGTCCAATGTGGACGAATCGGCGGGCACGGTGACCTCCGGGCCGTAGACGCCCGACGAGCGCCCGAGCTCCGCGCTGCGCTCGACCTCACCGTGGACGTAGCGCAGCAGGTCGGAGTCCCAGTCGGGACGCTGGCCGGTGGCCCGGGCGAGGTCCCAGCCGTGTACCACCAGCTCGCCCGCCACCATGCCGCCGATCAGCTCGGCCGGCAGCTGCATCGGGCCGCCCATGCGCGTCACGCCCTCCCACGCGGCGGGCGCACCCCACGCGGCCGCGGTCCGCCCGGCGTGCTCCTCCAGCGCGGCGGCCCAGTCTCCGCCCGTGAGGTCCACATCGGACTCCGACGCCGCGGGCGGCGGCACGAGCTCCTTGCGGGCGGCGCCCACCAGCGACGGGCCCCAGAACAGCAGGTGGTTGACGAGCCCGCGGACGTCGAACTCGGTACACGGGGTCGGGTCGGCGAGCTGGCCGGGCTTGACGTTGTGGACGATCTCGGTGAAACGCGCGGCGGCGCCGGCAATGTGTTCGGCATTGTGTTCGGCGGAGTGTTCGGCGGACATGGCGCGAGCCTGGCACGGGCGCGCGCGGACCGTCTTGAACAAACGCGACGTAGACTCGCCGCGTGCCACGGGACACCCGAGAGCTCGGCAGCGCCTGGACGCGCTACCAGCGGCACGCCTTCCCGGACCCGTCGCCGGACCTCGCCCGCTACGTCACGCGCTACTGGGTCGTCTCGTGGAGCTACCGCGAGCCCTACCGGCAGAGGATCGTGCCGTACCCGAACGTGCACCTCGTCCTCTCCGGCGGCGAGGCGACCGTGCGCGGTGTCTCGAGCGGCTACCACGTCAAGGTCCTGGAAGGTGACGGTCGCGTGTTCGGCGTGGAGTTCCGGCCCGGCTGCTTCCGGCCGTTCCTGGGCGCGCCGGTGTCGACGCTGGCCGACCGGTCGGTCGACGCGCGCGAGATCTTCGGGCCGGACCTGCCGTCGCCACCCGAGATCGGGACGGTCGAGGAGTTCCTGCGCGCGCACCTGCCCGAGCCCGACCCGCGGACCGAGGAGGCGGCGGAGATCGTCGCGACGATCTCCGCCTCACCGGGGATCATGCGGGTCGGCAGGCTCGCCGCCGAGGCCGGCATGAGCGTGCGGGCCCTGCAGCGGCTGTTCGCGGAGTACGTGGGCATCGGGCCGAAGTGGGTGATCCGCCGCTACCGGCTGCACGAGGTCACCGAGCGGCTCGCCGCGGGCGCCGAGATCGACTGGGCCTCGCTGGCCTTCGAGCTGGGCTACGCGGACCAGGCGCACTTCGTCCGCGACTTCCGCGCCATGTTCGGCGAGTCGCCGACCCGGTACGCCGAGCGCTACTGACCGCCCGGCCAGCGAGGCCTGGAAGGACGCCTTACGGACGCTCAACGTCAGGAAGGCGTCCTTCCAGGCCTTTCAGGACCCGGTCGCGGTAGTCGCGCGGGGTCTCGCCGACCACCTTGCGGAACGTGCGGGAGAAGTGGGCCGCGTTGGCGAAGCCGCACTGCCGGGAGATCTCCCCGATGCCCTTCACCGCGTGCGCCGGGTCGCCGAGCAGCTCCTTCGCCCGGTCGATGCGCAGCTGCCGGATCCGGCCCGACACCCCGTCGCCGTCGTCGAAGAGCTGGTACAGGCGGCGGCGCGAGATGAACAGCGCGTCGGCGATCCGGTCCGCGGACAGCGTCGGGTCGGCCAGGTTCTCCTTGATGTACTCGACCGCGTCGCGCCGGCGGGTGGCGATCGCGTCGGCGCGGTTCAGCTCGGTCCGCAGGGCGCTGCGCAGCACCAACTCGGCGAGCCCGGTCAGGTACGGCCTGATGCCGTGCCGGTCGAGCGACTCCGCCACCACCAGCAGGTGCGCGACCGCCGCGGCGAACAGCGTCTGCAGCGGCCGCTCCACCGGCACCGGGCGGAACAGCAGCGGGCGCAGCTCGGCGAAGCTGATCGACAGCTTGCCGGTCGCGACGGTCAGCAGCACGGTCCCGTGCCGGCCCGGGCGGTCGGCCGGCTGAGCCCGCAGCGCGCACTCGGTGAACTCGAGGCGCACCCCGCCCGCGGGCAGGTAGCGCGGTAGCGAGGCACGCATGACCAGCTGGATCTGGTCCGGCTCCGCCTTGAGCCTGGCCAGCGACGGCTGGCGGATCGCGTCGATGGCGAGCCGGGCCGCGCTCGCCCCGGAGGCCCGGACGACGAGGTAGCCGGCGGCCACCTCGTCGTCGGGTGTGTCGTCGTCATTCGTGGCCGGCGAGCCGAGGACGGCGGATAGCGTCGCGAACCGCCGCTCCAGGTTGGCCGGGACCCGCCGCGATCGTGCCCCACCCTGCATCACGCGCTCCCGCCGGCCGCCGGACCCTGCCAGCGCGAATTATGCACTCGCCGGTCAGGACAGGGCGGACATCCCGGTCCACTCGTCCCACGGAATGGCCCAGTCGTAGTAGTCGCCGTCGGACGCGTCGAGCTGGTTGGTGCTGCCGGTGATCTCCACCGGGTCCCCGATCTGCGCGGCGTCGAAGTAGACCTCGGCGTTGGCCGGGGACAGGTTCACGCAGCCGTGCGAGACGTTCCGCTCGCCCTGATGCGGGATGGAGGGCGCGTACCCGTGGATGAACTCGCCGTTGTTGGAGATCCGGACCGCCCACGGCACCTCGACGTTGAAGTACTCGTACCTCGGGTTGGTCATCTTGTACGTCTCGTGCTTGGACATCACGACGTGCGTGCCGCTGTTGGTCACCCGGCCCGGGTCGGACTCCAGGCCCATGCTGGCCGGGAAGTCCTGGATCACCCTGCCGTCCCGGAGCACCCGCACGCGGTGGGTCTTCGTGTTCGCCTTCACGACCTGGTCGCGGCCGATGGTGAACCGCGAGGTCATGTCCGCCGCGCCGTACACGCCGTCGCCGTAGGGCACGCCGTAGAGCCTGAGGTCCACCGTGACCTCCGTGCCGGCCGGCCAGTAGTTCCGCGGCCGCCAGTGCGCCCGCTGGTCGTCGAGCCACGCCCACGCGCCCTCCACGGGCACCGACGTCCGCACGGTCATCGCGCGCTCGGCGGCCGCCTTGTCGGAGACCGGGGCGTCGAAGGTGACCGCGATCGGCATCGCGACGCCGTAGGTCTTTCCGTCGCCGGTGTTGATCGAGGTGCCGACCAGGCCGTTCGGCGTGGTCGTGGCGAACGCGCCGGTGATCTCCTGCCGCTCTCCGCCGGCGCCGACCGCGGTGCCGGACCATGTGTAGGTCTTGCCGAAGCCGAGCGGCTCGCCGACCCTCCACGAGGTGCCGTCGGCGGAGAGCTTGCCGATGACCTCCTTGCCGGCCGGGTTCGTGAGCGTCACGTCCTCGATCTCGCCGTCGGTGACGCTGACCTCGACCGGGGCGACGGGGCTGACGTCGCGCGCGCCGGCGGCCGGCCGTAAGCTGATCTTGGTACCCGGGTCTGGTGCCGCCTGGCCCTGCGGCGCGGTGTCGGTCCGGCCCGAGGACGGCGTCGCCTCCCCGTCGGTGCTCGAGCCGCACCCGGTGAGCCCCAGCGTCACGACCACCCCGGTGGCGAGGACGGGCAGCAGCAGCCGCCTCGTCCCTCCGCGATATCCCCTGTACCCCGCCATTTCGTCCCCCTGTCCGTGCCCCGGCGTTCTGACGCTCTTTCGACGCCTTTGCCCGGTATGACGTTGGCTGCCGTCAACGTGACACGGATCACAGAGGTTCACCCGCGTTCATCCTGCGGAGATCGTTCGGAGGCAGTAGTCGGCCGTGTGCAAGAGGTAGTGCAACGAGTGCTCTACGCGATAGGCTCCCCCCGCAGGCCGTTAGTTTCTGTGTTCGTGCTATTCCACGCTCGCGGAACGAAAACGCGGGCGTGCGGCTCTTTCGCTGAGGTTGGCGGAGGCAACGCCCGGGGGCTGCCGGGGTTGCACGGTGTAACCCCATGCTGATCCTGCGATGGAGGCAGGTAGATGGCACAGGGCACTGTGAAGTGGTTCAACTCCGAGAAGGGCTTCGGCTTCATCGCCGTCGACGACGGCGGCGCCGACGTCTTCGTGCACTACTCGGAGATCCAGGGCAAGGGCTTCCGGACCCTGGAGGAGAACCAGCGGGTGGAGTTCGAGGTCGGGCAGGGCACGAAGGGCCCACAGGCCACGAACGTGCGCGCGCTCTAGTTTTGGCAGCGAGTGACTGAAGGGCCCCGGTCTCGGCGACCGGGGCCCTTTTGTCGGGCTAGCGGCGGTGGTGCTGCTGGGACTCCCACTCGAGGCGCTGCAGCACCCATTCCTGGGTGAGCGCCATCGGGGAGGTCTGGTGGTACGCGGCGAGCTCGCGGAGGCGTTCGTTGGCCATGAGCGGCAGGCGCAGCTGGTAGACCTGCGAGCCGCCGAACCGGCGTCCGGACCCGGTCGACTCCGGGTCGCCTTCGGGAGACAGTGCCGCGAGGTAGGACTCGAGCTCGTGGTCGGGCAGGTTCTCCTCCTGCTCGTGGGCCTCGGTGCGGTGGCGCCCGGCGTTGGGTGGCACTTCCGCCGTGGGGCCGCTCGGTCGGCTACGTCCTGTGAAAAGCACCAGCAGAGGATAACGAAGCGGTTGCGGCCTACCAAGCAAGACAGCCACTTTTGGCCGGTAAGGGTTCCTGTACGGACAGTGACAGTGGTAAAGCCGCACCTCAGGTGGGTCCTCGAGCACGCGCGGCACCCGGTGAGGTGACGAAGATTTCGTCCCGGCGGGTCGTCCGTGGCGGCCGGTGAGCACCGCCAGACATGGAGAGGCCCCCGCGCCAGGGGGAGGAACGCGGGGGCCGGAGGGGATCTCCACAGGCGCTGACCGGGGGTGTGTCAGCGCCTCGATTGTTGCACGCGCACGAGCTTCGTGGGGAGTAGGTAAGGGTGAAAACTTGAGAGAACTATTCACCTGATCCTCGGAAGGGAGTGAGACTCCTCCACCGCCCCACCCGTGCTCCACCAGTCCTCCTTCGCGGCCCGGCCGCGGTGTGACTGGCGAGGTCACGGCGTTGCCCGGAAAAGCCGTACCCGCGGCCCGGAGCGGTACCGGACGCGGCGGTACCGGATGCGGTGGCGCGAGCGGAGTGGCGCCGGACGAACTCGCGCGGGAGCCGGCGGTATTGGGGGGTGCGCGGGCGGTGAGCCCAGAGGCGGTGCGGGTGGCGCCGCCACGGCGAGGATCGCCCGCGGTCGGAGGGTCGGTGCACGCCTGCCCTCGCCTCGGCGTGCGGCCGGGTGCGGCCGATGCCGCTGGTCAGCTGGCCAGGCGGTGACCTGCCTGGGCCAGCGCCGCCTCGACCTGCGGGTGGCTCAGCTCGTCGGCACTGGCGATCGTGACGTTGCCGGTCGCGAGGTTCACCGACACGTCGGTGACGTTGTCCAATTCGGACAGCTCCTCGGTGATCGAGGCGGCGCAGTGCTCGCAGGTCATCCCGGCGACACTGAACACGTTGTAGATCGTGTGCATGGGCACTACAGGTTCCTCCTATTCACAGGACTCCCCATCCCTCCCGTGTCTTCGGAGCACGGCGCGGCCCGCTTGAGACGTCGGGCGTCCCCCACATGGGTCGGCTTGTCCGAAATGCGTAACCGCAGGTCATTGAGCGATCTGGCAGCGTCACGTGTCGCGGCACGCCGTCTGCGTAGGTGTGCGGGTGTCCGCGGTCGCGGTCGTACGTCCGTTCGAGTGATTCGTTGAACATCACCTGATTGGCCTCGGTCGCAAGAGGGGCCCCTGATCACCGCTGACTACTATGCGTGTGGTAAGGATTCACTCCTCGGGGGGCTGTGGATGATGCCCCTGGTCTCATAGCCTCTCCGCCAATACCTGGATGGTCGGGGAGGGCGGCGCTATGAGCGGACCGGTCGAAGTTCGTGACTTCCTGCTACAGCAGGAGACCCGTGACCCCTCGCTGGGGCTCGGCAGCGTCCCCACCCAGCGCACCGGCGAGACCTCGCGGGTGACCGACGAGCAGGTACGCCGCGCGCAGCTCGCGGTCGCCCGCGGCGCGCAGGGCGTCGAGGACTGCAAGGAGTTGCTCGAGATGCTCGGCCTCGCACCAGGAGAAGACGGCGTCCCGCCGGTTCGGCGGTAGGTGGCATCGCGACTGGAGTCCGGCGTTCGGCGAGGTGGCACGGCCGGCGATACCCGCTTTGGAGGCGGAGCGGGTCGTGTCCTATGCTTTCTGTGCTCCGAGCGGGCAACCCGGGCTCCCATCGTCTAGCGGCCTAGGACTCCGCCCTTTCAAGGCGGCAGCGCGGGTTCGAATCCCGTTGGGAGCACGCACGACAGCAAGGCCCAGTGGCGCAGTTGGTTAGCGCGTCGCCCTGTCACGGCGAAGGTCGCGGGTTCGAGTCCCGTCTGGGTCGCGGAGTTCCGGGTGATCTGTGTCGGCGGAGAGCGCCGACCTTGTCACTCCGCCGTGATGCTGGGGGGCCGAGCCCCCCAAACTCCCCACGGTGCGAGCTCCGCCGAACCCAGCGTTGTCGCGTTGGGTTTGGACCAGGACACGTAGTGAGAATTTGGATCTTGATCTTCATGGCCAGGTAGCTCAGTTGGTATGAGCGACCGCCTGAAAAGCGGTAGGTCGGCGGTTCGATCCCGCCCCTGGCCACTCCGCCCCGACGGACATTGTCCGCTCGGGGCCTTGTTACGTCGCCGCATTCGACTCCGGTGATCTCGACGCGCTCCCGGCCCGTGACCGGGGAGGCGTTCTCCGACGTCAACCGGTACCTCATGGGGCGCACCTTCTATTCGCGCAACGGTTCGACGGGGCGTGGCGGTGTGTGATCGACAACCCGCACGGAATCGCCTGATACCCGATCGGCCCAGGTGCCGGGCGGCTTACTCCCCGATCAGGGGGATACGGGACTCACCCTCCGTGTAACAGCCGCCCGACGCCGAGCGAATCAGAGAACGAACGCGAGACCCGGATCGGCAGGGGCAAATCGATCCGTTGGTTCGCAAGAGAAATCGGACCGCACCGGGCTCTCGGGGACGCCCTCACACCAGCCATGCGCGCATGCGTGCGGCCGGGGGGACCACAATGAGTGAGCAACGACTACACGCCCCGCGTCGCAGACCGGCGATCCTGCGGGGTCTGTCCGCCGACCGCCACTCGGACCTGATCCCCGCGGGAGAACCCACCACCCAGCCACCCGCGACCAGCTGGGAGCCCACCTACCGCCGCTACGTGATCCTCTCCGACGTCCTCGTCACCTTCTGCGTCTCCCTCGTCGTCGGCGGGCTGATCAGCGTCAGCGGCGCCGCGCTGTTCAAGGACCTGGTCCTCGGCGGGCTCACCGTGATCGTCGTCCTCGTCTCCCTCGCCATGAACCGGGCGTGGAACCTCCGCACGCTCGGGCAGGGCGCCGAGGAGTACGTCCGGCTCGGCCGCGGCATGTTCGCGGCGGCCGTCGCCCTCGGTCTGGCCGGGCTGGCCACCGGCGTCGTGTCCGCGCGGCCCTGGGTCTTCGTCGTGATCCCGTCGATCGCCCTCGTCGCGCTGCTCTTCCGCTACCTGCTCCGCCAGGTCCTGCACCGCCTCCGCCACTACGGCGAGTGCCTGCTGCCCGTCATGGCCGCCGGCAGCGTCGAGACCGTCCGCGACCTGATCGACCGCACCAGGGCCGCCTCGCACATCGGCTGGCGGGTCGCCGCGGTCTGCACGGTCGACGGCACCGGCGTGACCGGTGCGAACGGCGACGCCCGCGAGATCGACCACGTCGACGGGGTGTCCGTGGTCGGCCGGCTCGACGAGGTCGCCGAGCACGTCCGCCGCGGCGGCTACCGCATCGTCGCCGTCACCGCGGACTCCTACTGGACCCCGCGCCGGCTCCAGCAGCTCGCCTGGCGGCTCGAGGGCAGCGGCGCCGAGATGGTGGTGGCCCCGACGCTCATGGAAGTCGCCGGGCCACGGTTACACGTCAGCGGCGTGCTCGGCATGCCGCTGCTGCGGGTCAGCGCCCCGGTGTTCACCGGCATGCGCAAGGTGGTCAAGGGCATCTTCGACCGGATCGGCGCGGTCCTGCTCATCGCCATGTGCCTGCCGGTCATGACACTCGCCGCCATCGCCATCATGATCGACTCCCGCGGGCGGGTGTTCTACACGCAGCGCCGGGTCGGCAAGGGCGGCCGGGAGTTCACCATCGTCAAGTTCCGCACGATGATCCGCGACGCCGACCGCCGCAGGGCCGAGCTCGCGAAGGACAACGACGGCGCCGGCGTGCTGTTCAAGATGCGCAAGGACCCGCGGGTCACCCGGGTCGGCGCGATCCTGCGGCGCTACTCGCTCGACGAGCTGCCGCAGCTGTTCAACGTGCTCACCGGCGCCATGTCGCTGGTGGGACCGCGGCCGCCGCTGCCCGAGGAGTCCGCGCGCTACGAGCCGGACATGCGGCGGCGGCTGCTCGTCAAGCCCGGACTGACCGGACTGTGGCAGGTCAGCGGGCGCAGCGACCTGCCATGGGAGGAGGCGGTCCGACTGGACCTGCGATACGTGGAGGACTGGTCACTCGCACTCGACGCGATGATCCTGTGGAAGACCTTCCGGGCGGTGCTCGGCGGGCAGGGGGCCTACTGATGACCTGTCGACTGTGCGGCTCGACCGACCTCGTGAGCGTCGTGGACCTCGGCGCCACCCCGCCGTGCGAGCTGTTCCTCACCGCGGCGCAGCTCGACGAGCCCGAGCTGACCTATCCGCTGCACCTGCGGGTGTGCACCGGCTGCTGGCTCGCCCAGCTGCCCCCGCTGATCACCCCCGAGGACACGTTCACCGAGTACGCCTACTTCTCGTCCTACTCGACCTCCTGGGTCGAGCACGCGCGGACGTTCGTCCGGGACTCGACCGTGCGCTTCGGACTCGACACCGGCTCGTTCGTCGTCGAGGTCGCCAGCAACGACGGCTACCTGCTCCAGCACGTGGCCGCCGAGGGCGTCCGCTGCCTCGGCATCGAGCCGTCGGTCAACGTCGGCGCGGCCGCGCGGGAGAAGGGCATCGACACGCTCACCGCGTTCCTCGGCCCGGAGACGGGCGCGGCCGTGCGTGCCGAGCACGGGCCGGCCGACCTCGTCGTGGCCAACAACGTCTACGCGCACATCCCCGACGTCGTGGGCTTCACGAAGGGCCTGCGCGCGCTCGTCGCCGACGACGGCTGGGTGTCCATCGAGGTGCAGCACCTGCTGACCCTGTTCGAGCGCAACCAGTACGACACGATCTACCACGAGCACTTCCAGTACTACACGGTCGCCGCCGCGCAGCGGGCCCTCGCCAGCGGTGGGCTGTCCCTTGTGGACGTCGAGCTGCTGGACACGCACGGCGGCTCGATCCGGCTGTTCGCGCGGCCGGCCGAGGTCGCCGGCGGGACCGACATCGAACCCAGCCGACGGGTGACCGACGTGCTCGCCCGGGAGAAGGCCGCCGGGCTGCACGAGCTCGCCGGGTACGCCGAGTTCGCCCGGCGGGTGGCCACCGTGCGCCGCGAGCTGCTCGCCTTCCTGACCATCGCCGCAGCGCGTGGCAAGACCGTCGTGGGCTACGGCGCCCCCGGCAAGGGCAACACCCTGCTCAACCATTGCGGCATCCGGCCGGACCTGCTGGCGTACACGGTGGACCGCAACCCCTACAAGCACGGCAGGTTCACCCCGGGTACCCGGATCCCGATCCTGCCTCCGGAACGGATCGCCGAGGACCGGCCGGACTACGTGCTCGTGCTCCCGTGGAACCTGCGCGCGGAGCTGACCGAGCAACTGTCCTATGTGGGCGAATGGGGCGGGCGGCTGGTCTTCCCCATCCCGAGCCTGGAAGTCGTCGAGGTGACACGGAAATGAAGGTCGTGCTGTTCTGCGGCGGGTACGGGATGCGCATGCGCAACGGGACCGCCGACGACGTGCCGAAGCCGATGGCCATGGTCGGCCCGCGGCCGCTGATCTGGCACGTCATGCGCTACTACGCGCACTTCGGGCACAAGGAGTTCGTGTTGTGCCTCGGTTACGGGGCCCACCACATCAAGAACTTCTTCCTCAACTACGAGGAGACCATCTCCAACGACTTCGTGCTGCGGGGCGGCAAGGCCGAACTGCTCGCCACCGACATCGCGGACTGGTCGATCTCGTTCATCCAGACCGGCATCGAGTCGGCCATCGGGGAGCGGCTGCGCCGGGTGCGCGAGCACCTCGACGGCGACGAGATGTTCCTCGCCAACTACGCCGACGTGCTCACCGACGCGCCGCTGGACGTGATGGTCGACCGGTTCGCCGGCTCCGACGCGGGTGCGTCGATGATGGTCGTGCCGCCGCAGTCCTCGTTCCACTGCGTGGAGATGGGCGAGGACAACAGGGTCGGCGCGATCACCGCGGTGAGCGAGATGCCGATGTGGGAGAACGGCGGCTACTTCGTGCTGCGCCAGGAGGTCTTCGAGCACATCCCCGAGGGCGGCGACCTGGTCGCGGACGGCTGTGTCGAGCTGGCCAAGCGCGGCCGGCTGCTCGCCTACCCTTACCGCGGCTTCTGGAAGCCGACGGACACGGTCAAGGAGAAGGCAGCGCTCGACGCCGGCTACGCGCGCGGCGAGCGGCCGTGGGCGCTGTGGGACGGCGACCGGAAGGTCCACCCGATCTCCGCGAGGACCGCGTGATCCGGTTGACCGCGGGCCGGCTCGACCGCGTGGTCGCGCTCGGCGCGCACTGCGACGACATCGCGATCGGCGCCGGCGGCACGCTGCTCGCCACGTGCCTGTCCAGGCCGGGGATCCGGGTCGACGCGCTCGTGCTCTCCGGCGGCGGCAGCGAGCGGGAGGAGGAGGAACGCGCCGCGCTCGCCGCCTTCTGCCCCGGTGCCGACCTCGACGTGACCGTGCTCAAGCTGCCCGACGGGCGCCTGCCCGCCCACTGGGACGAGGCCAAGGGCGCGCTCGAGGACCTCCGCGCGCGCACCGACCCCGACGTGGTGTTCGCGCCGCGCACGGGCGACGCGCACCAGGACCACCGCGGCCTGGCCACGCTCGTGCCGACCGCGTTCCGCGACCACCTCGTGCTCGGCTACGAGATCGTCAAGTGGGACGCCGACCTCACGCCGCCCAACAC
The DNA here is from genome assembly GCF_050699935.1 of Actinophytocola sp. NCBI lineage: Bacteria > Bacillati > Actinomycetota > Actinomycetes > Pseudonocardiales > Pseudonocardiaceae > Actinophytocola > Actinophytocola sp. The sequence continues at coordinate 7,634 of NZ_JBOHGB010000135.1, read as the reverse complement.
GTACCAGCCGATGTCGGCCGAGCTGGCCGAGAAAAAAGTGACGCTGCTGCAACAGCACTACGCCTCCCAGCGACACCGTCCTTGGTACGACCGGGAGGCCTTCCTGGGCCTGGCGCGGATCCGCGGGATCGAGTGTCAGGTCCGCTACGCGGAGGCCTTCCACGTCACCAAGCAGATTCTCGATTTGGAGGAATGCCTGGAAGGACGCCTTCCTGACACCCAGCGTCCGGAAGGCGTCCTTCCAGGCGGTAAGGAGGGGCGATGCGCGTCCTGTTGACGGGGCACAAGGGCTACCTGGGCACGGTGATGGCACCGGTGCTGACGGCGGCGGGACACGAGGTCGTCGGCCTCGACTCGGGGCTCTTCGCCGGCTGCGTGCTCGGCGACGCGCCCGCCGACCCGCCCGGCCACGAGGTCGACCTGCGCGACGTCACCCCGGCCCACGTGTCCCGTGTGGACGCCGTGATCCACCTGGCGGCGCTGTCGAACGACCCGCTCGGTGCGCTCGCCCCCGACCTGACCTACGACATCAACCACCGCGCGGCCGTGCGCCTGGCCCGGCTCGCCCGCGACGCCGGTGTCGCGCGGTTCCTGTACGCGTCGACCTGCTCGGTGTACGGCGCCTCCGGCGGGGACGACCTCGTGGGCGAGGACGCGCCGCTGCGCCCGGTGACCCCGTACGCGGAGTCCAAGGTTCGCGTCGAGGACGACCTGCACGAGCTCGCCGACGACCGCTTCACACCGGTGTACCTGCGCAACGCCACCGCGTTCGGCTACTCGCCGCGACTGCGGGCGGACATCGTGCTGAACAACCTGGTCGGCCACGCCCACCTGTCCGGCGAGGTGCTGGTGCTCTCCGACGGCACGCCGTGGCGGCCGCTGGTGCACGCCCAGGACATCGCCCGGGCGTTCCTCGCCGCGCTCACCGCGCCCCGGGAGGCGGTGCACGACAGGGCCTTCAACATCGGCACCGAGCGCAACAACGTGACCGTCGCGGAGATCGCCGCCGAGGTCGTCGAGGCGGTGCCCGGCTCGCGGCTGCGGATCACCGGCGAGGCGGGTGCCGACCCGCGCTCCTACCGCGTCGACTTCTCCCGGTTCCGCGAGGCGGTCCCCGGGTTCGACTGCTCCTGGTCGGTCAAGGACGGCGCGCTCGAGCTGATCGAGGCCTACCAGCGGCACGGGCTCACGACCGAGCAGTTCGAGCGCCGCTTCACCCGGCTGGCCTGGCTGCGCGACCGGTCGAGCGCGGGCACGGTCGACGAGACCCTTCGGCACCGGTGATCATGGATCCCGGGACCCGGATGCATGCTCTGGTGCGGCGGTTGTACCCGCTGTGCCGGAGCATCACCGGCGACGGCCTGCGCGCGACGCTCGACATCATCGGCGAGCACCTGCCGCTGACCGTGCACGAGGTGCCGACCGGTACGGAGGTGCTCGACTGGACCGTGCCGCGGGAGTGGAACGTCCGCGACGCCTACATCGCCGACGCCACCGGCCGGCGGGTGGTCGACTTCCGCGAGCACGCCCTGCACCTCGTGGGCTACAGCGTGCCGGTGCACACCACGATGCCGCTGGCTCGGCTGCGCGAGCACCTGCACACCCTGCCCGACCAGCCGTCGCTGATCCCGTACCGGACCAGCTACTACGCGCCCACCTGGGGCTTCTGCCTCGCCCAGGACACGCTGGACTCGTTGCCGGAGGGCGACTACGAGGTGTGCGTCGACTCGACGCTCGCCGACGGGCACCTGACCTACGCCGAGCACGTCGTGCCCGGGCAGGTCACCGACGAGGTGATCGTGTCCTGCCACGTCTGCCACCCGGCGCTCGCGAACGACAACCTGGCGGCCGTCGCGGTGGCGGTCGAGCTGGCGAAGGCACTGGAGAACCCGTACCACACCTACCGGTTCGTGTTCGCGCCCGGCACGATCGGCGCGATCACCTGGCTCGCCCGCAACGCGGCCCGCGTCGAGCAGGTCAAACACGGCCTCGTCCTCGCCTGCGCGGGCGACCGCGGGCAGCTGACCTACAAGCGGAGCCGCCGCGGCGACGCGGCGATCGACCGGGTGCTCGCGTACGTGCTGCGCGACCGTCCACATGAGATCCGACCGTTCTCGCCCTACGGCTACGACGAGCGGCAGTACTGCTCGCCCGGGTTCAACCTCGGCGTCGGCTGCCTGACCAGGACCCCGTACGCGGAGTATCCCGAGTACCACACCTCCGGCGACGACCCGGACCTCGTCGCGCCAGAGTCCATGGTGGACACCCTGGCTGTGCTGCGCGAGGCGGTCGCCGTGCTGGACGCCGACCGGCACTACGTGAACCTCTTCCCGTACGGCGAGCCGCAGCTGGGCAGGCGCGGCCTGTACGACTCCCTGGGCGGGCGCAGCGACGCGAAGCTGGCGCAGCTGGCGATGCTCTGGGTGCTCAACCTCTCCGACGGGGAGCACGGCCTGCTCGACATCGCCGAGCGCGCGGGGCTGGCCTTCGACACGGTCGCCGCCGCGGCCGACGCGCTCGCCGACGCGGGACTGATCAAGGAGTAGATGCCGATGTCCTTCGCGCGAGGTCTGGCGAAGAGGCTCACCTGGGGGCTCGCTGACCAGGGCGTGTCGAGCATGACCAACTTCCTGGTCGGGGTCTACGTGGCCCGCTCGCTCGGCGTGGAGGCGTTCGGCATCTTCAGCCTCGCGTGGGTGACCTACGGCGTGGTGCTGAACCTGTCGCGGGGACTCGGCACCGACCCGCTGGTGGTCCGCTTCAGCGGCGTGGCGGTCGACCGGTGGCGCGTGGCGACCAGCCGGTCGGGCGGCACGGCGATCTCGGTCGGGCTCGCCTTCGGCGTGCTCAGCATCGGGGTCGGCGCCGCGGTGGGCGACACCTTCGGCCGGGCGTTCATCGCGCTGGGGATCGTCACCCCCGCGCTGCTGCTGCAGGACAGCTGGCGGTTCGCGTTCTTCGCCAACGGGCAGGGCCGCAAGGCGGTGTTCGTCGACCTGGTGTGGGCGGCCAGCATGGTTCCCCTGCTGATGCTCGCCGCGGACCACGGCAGCGTCGCCGGCTTCGTGATCGCCTGGGGTGGTGCCGCGCTGTTCGCCGGCGCGGCCGGCTGGCTGCTGAGCGGGATCCGGCCGCGGGTGAACCAGACCCGCGAGTGGCTGATCGCCCACCGCGACCTCGGCACGCGTTACCTCATGGAGAACGTCAGCAACAGCGGCGCCGGGCAGCTGCGGATGTACGCGGTCGGCGGCATCGTCGGGCTGGCCGGGGTCGGCGCGATCCGCGGCGCGGAGCTGCTGACCGGCCCGTTCATGGCGCTGCTGATGGGGCTGAACCTGGTGGCCGTGCCGGAGGCGGCGCGGGTGCTGCGCCGCGCGCCGCACCGGCTGCGGCGGTTCTGCCTGCTGCTGGGCGGCGTGCAGGCGCTGGCGGCACTGAGCTGGGGGATCGCGCTGCTGATCGTGCTGCCGGACTCGGCCGGCGAGTTCCTGCTGGCCGAGGTCTGGGATCCGGCGCGGGAGCTGGTGCTCCCGATCACGCTGGCACTGTCCGCTTCGGGCCTGATCGCCGGTGCCGCCGCCGGCCTGCGTGCGCTCGGCGCGGCGCGGCGCAGCCTGCGGGTACAGCTCTACTCCTCCGCCGGGTACTTCGGCGGCGGAGTCGTGGGCGCCCTGCTGGGGGGCGCCCTCGGGGCCAGCTGGGGGTCCACGATCGCGATGCTCTGCTCCGCCGGCCTGTGGTGGACGCAGCTGCGCGCGGGACTGCGCGAGTACGGAACCGAGCCGGTGCTGGAGCCAGCGGTCGGCAGTGCCGTCGGTGCCGTCGACACCGGGCTCGCGGTTGAGAACAAGGAGATGAGAGCGCCATGAGCAGCGCCATGAGGACCGTGCCACGGCTGAGCATCGGCCTGCCGGTCTACAACGGCGAGGAGTATCTCGCCGAGTCGCTCGACGCCCTGCTCGGACAGAGCTACGACGACTTCGAGCTGATCATCACGGACAACGCCTCCACCGACGGCACCGAGGCGATCTGCCGCCGGTACGTGCGAGCGGACTCGCGAGTCCGCTACGAGCGGCTCACGAAGAACGTCGGCGCCGCGAACAACCACAACCACGTGTTCTCGCTGACGCGCGGCGAGCTGTTCAAGTGGGCCTCGCACGACGACCTGTACGGCAGGGACCTGCTGCGGCGTTGCGTGGAGGCGCTCGACGCGCACCCCGAGCTGATCCTGGCGCACGCGTGGAGCGCGTCCGTCGACGCCGACGGCAAGATCATCGAGCCGTTCGACTACACGCTCGCCACGGACTCCCCGTCGGCGCCGGAACGGTTCGCCAGCCTGCTGTTCGCCCCCGGCGGCGACGACTTCTACGGCGTCATGCGCGCGGACCTGCTCAGACGGGTCAAGCCGCACGCCAGCTACCACCACGCGGACCGGACCTACGTCGCCGAGATCGCCATGCACGGTCCGTTCCACCAGGTGCCGGAGCTGCTCTACTTCCGCCGCGACCACCCGACGCGGGCCGAGCGGGCCAACCCGACCGTGCGCAGCAGATGCGCCAACCTCGACCCGCGCCGCGGCAACCGGTTCCTGCACCCGGCACCGCGGCTGCTCGCCGAGTACGTCTGGGGGTTCGTGGACATCGTCCGGCGCGCGCCGATCACGGCCGACGAGCAGCGGGAGTGCTATCGCCACCTCCGGCGCTGGCTGACCAGCCGCGCTCGTGCCGGTGTCGGCGCGTCCAACGCGGCCATGGGAGTCGCGTCCGAGAGCCAGCCGCTGTCCATCGACGGGATCGTGCCCGGCCACGGGGTGAGATCCTCTTGAGGTCTCGGCGAATCGGTCTGTTCGGCTTGCTCGGCACCGGGAACCTCGGCAACGACGGTTCCCTCGCCGCCGTGCTCGACCACTTGCGCGCCGCGCATCCCGACGCCACGCTGCACGCCTTCTGCGGTGGCCCGGACGAGGTCACCGAGCGGTTCGGCCTGCCGGCGACGCGGATGAACTGGTACCGCGGGGAGTACCGGACGGCCAACACCATCCGGTCGGTGTTCCTCAAAGGACTCGGCAAGATCATCGATGCGGTCCGCACCGCCGTCTGGGTGCGGCGTCAGGATGTCGTGATCGTGCCGGGGATGGGCGTGCTCGAGTCCGTGCTTCCCGTCCGCCCATGGGGTTTTCCGTACTCCCTGATGCTGACGTGCCTGAGCGGCAGGCTCCTGGGCACCCCGGTGGCGCTGCTCAGCGTCGGTGCGACGGTCGTCGAGAACGGGGTCGGCCGGATGGTCGTCGTGCGCGCGGCGAAGGCCGCCGGCTATCGCTCCTTCCGCGACGCGCTGTCCCGCGACGCGATGCGGGCGATGGGCGTCGACACCGACGGGGACGAGATCTATCCGGATCTGGTGTTCGGTGCCACCGCGCCGCCGTCCGTGGCGAGCACCGGGATCGTGGGTGTCGGTGTCATGGCATACCGCGGCGAGAACCGGGACCGGAGCCGCGCGCACGAGGTCCGTGCCCGCTACGTCGCCGACCTGACGACGTTCGTTCGATGGCTCGTCGCCGGCGACCGGCGGGTGCGGCTGTTCATCGGAGACCGTTCGGACCTGGTGGTCGCCGTCGAGATCACCGCGGAGGTCGGGTCCCCGCTGGTCGAGACGGCCAAGGTGACCGACCTCGACGAGCTGATGGGCGCGATGGCGGAGGTCGACACGGTCGTCGCGACGCGTTACCACAATGTCGTGTGCGCGTTGAAGCTCGGGATACCGACGGTGTCGATCGGCTACGCCCCGAAGAACGACGCCCTGATGGCGAGCATGGGGCTCGGCGAGTTCTGTCAGGCCGCCCGAAGCATCGACGTCGGCCTCCTGATCAAGCAGTTCACCGAGCTCGAGCGGCGCCACGACGAGCTGCGTGCCACCGTGGCGGCGCGCGGCCTGCACGCCGCGGGTCTCGTCGAGCGGCAGTTCGCCGAGCTGTCGGAGTTCATCCGACAGGCGCCGCCCCGAGACACCCGAGTCGGGCAGGGGGTCGGATGAAAGCCGTCCCGGTCCCCGAGATCGTCGGCGCGTTCCTGTTCGAGCCGACCCCGCACGTCGACGAGCGCGGGTTCTTCAGCCGCACGTTCGACGCGGAGGTGGCCCGCTCGGTGTGCATCGACCCGGACGGGTTCGCGCAGGACAGCATCTCCCGCTCCCGCAGGGGAGTCGTGCGCGGCATGCACCTGCGCGCCGGCCGCGGCGAGGCCAAGCTCGTGCGCTGCTCGTACGGCCGGGTCTTCGACGTGGTGGTCGACCTGCGGCCCGGCTCGTCGACCTACCGCAACATCCGCTTCTTCGAGCTGTCCGGCGAGACCCAGGTGACGCTGTACGTGCCGGCCGGCTGCGCGCACGGCTTCCAGGCGCTCACCGACCCCGCGGACGTGTCGTACCGCATCGACCGCCCGCACGACCCGGCGCAGGACGTGTCGATCGCGTTCGACGACCCGGAGCTGGCGATCCCGTGGCCGCTCCCGGTCGCGTTCGTGTCGGAGCGGGACCGGCAGGCGCCGCCGCTCGCCGACGCGGTGACCAAAGCCGTGACCAAAGCGGTGACCAAAGCGGTGACCAAAGCCGTGACCAACGAGCCCGGAACGAGGTAGCACCATGGACTTCACCCAGTCCCACGAGGCGAACAAGCGCCTGCACGACCTCGTGCCCGGCGGGTCGCACACCTACGCCAAGGGCGAGGACCAGTACCCGGAGGGCATGGCACCGGTGATCTCGCACGGGCGCGGCGCGCACGTGTGGGACGTGGACGGCAACGAGTTCGTCGAGTACGGCTCCGGCCTGCGGTCGGTCAGCCTCGGGCACGCGCACCCGCGCGTCGTCGAGGCCGTCCGCGCGCAGTTGGACCTCGGCGGCAACTTCGTGCGGCCGGCGGCGATCGAGATCGAGGCGGCGGCGCGGTTCCTGGCCACCGTACCGACCGCGGAGATGGTCAAGTTCGCGAAGAACGGCTCGGACGTGACGACCGCGGCGATCCGGCTGGCCCGCGCGGTGACCGGTCGGCCACTGGTGGCGCTGTGCGGGGACCAGCCGTTCTTCTCCACCGACGACTGGTTCATCGCGACCACGGGCATGCCCGCCGGCATCCCGGCCGCCACGGCGGACCTCACGGTCACGTTCCCCTACGGCGACATCGACGCGGTGGCCGAGCTGGTAGCGGGCGGGCGGGTCGCCTGCGTGATCCTCGAGCCGGCCACGCTGACCGACCCGCCGGCCGGGTACCTGCGGCGGCTGCGCGAGCTGTGCGACCGGCACGGCGTTGTGCTGATCTTCGACGAGATGATCACCGGGTTCCGCTGGTCGGCGGCCGGCGCGCAGGGTGTGTACGGCGTGACCCCGGACCTGTCGACCTTCGGCAAGGCGCTGGGCAACGGGTTCGCCGTGTCCGCGCTCGCCGGCCGGCGCGACCTGATGGAGCTCGGCGGCCTACGCGACACCCGGGAGCGGGTGTTCCTGCTGTCCACCACGCACGGCGCGGAGACCCACGCGCTGGCGGCCGCGATGGCGGTGATGGACACCTACGCCGAGGAGGGCGTCACCGAGCGGCTGCACGCGCTCGGCGCGCGGCTGGCGGCCGGCGTGCGGGCGGTGGC
>NZ_JBOHGB010000134.1:0-20074 GCF_050699935.1 Actinophytocola sp. | reverse complement strand
GCGACCGGATGGCGACCGTCACGGGCGAGCACCGCGACCGGCTCGCGACACGCGACGGCGCCATCCGGCGGGGACACCGGAACTACCGATCACTCCCCCGAGTCACGGTGCTCACGGCGTTCTCCCTCTTGTTGGGCGCGCCGACTCAACTATGCGACGCCCCAAGCAAGGAAAGCGACCGATTTACCCACCAAGACCCGCGAGTCCAACGCCCGCGACCCGTGAGTCCAACGCTCGGAACCGGTGAGTTCGACGTTCGGGATACGCGCCGGCGCACTCGATGTCGCGGCCTGGCCCCTGATGGTTGATCCAGGTCGAGTGAGAGAGTCTTGCGGCCCACGTTCGCCTGCCGCGTGACCGGCAGAACAGATCCACCCGGCGACGGTCACCAGCGGTGCCGCAACGCCGCCGACGGACAGCGCCCTCGGCTACCAGGCCCCAGCGGCCTACGCCGCAGCCCGGCGACCACCGACGCACGACCGTTGTCTGGCCGACTCCTGAACCGCGTGCCGCACCTCGCGACGGCATGCGTACCGCGGGCGGCCGTTGGGCCGGTAGACCTGGATCGTTACCCCCTTCGGGGGGACCGCGATTCCACCAGGTCGAGCGTCGCGTCCGGGCCGGTGTCGGGGAACAGCCGCGTGCCCTGGCCGAGGACCACGGGGCAGACGAACAGGATGGTCTCGTCGACGAGCCGGTTGTCGAGCAGCCAGCGGATCAGGGCGCCGCTGCCGTGCACCTGCAGCTCGCCTCCCGGCCTGGCCTTCAGGTCTGCGATGGCCGCCGCCAGGTCACCGGAGAGGACGGTGGTGTCCGACCACTTCGGATCGGTGAGTGTGGTCGATGCGACGTACTTGGGCCGCGTGTTCAAGGGCCCTGCGATGGGTTGCCGCCCGGATCTGGCATGACTCCCCAGTAGCCGGCGAAGATCTCGTAGGTCCGTCGGCCGAACAGTAACGCGTCGGCGCGCCCGTAGACCTGGTTCAGAACGTCGCGGCCTCGTCGTCCATGAGCGGTATGGCCCATCCGCCGCGCTCGAATCCGCCGCTGGAACCGGGGACCCGCGAGCCGGAACGGGGGACTCGCGGGGTCAGCCGGCGAGGATGTGGTCCAGGCCGGCGGCTACCACGCGCTGGGCGTCCTCGCGGTACTTGAGCACGGCGCCCAGGGTGGCCGCCGCGGCGGCCGCGTCCAGTTCCGTGCGGCCCAGCGCACGCAGCGCCTCGGCCCAGTCGATCGACTCCGCCACGCCCGGCGGCTTGAGCAACTCCACCTCGCGCAGCCGCCGCACCGCGCTCGCCACCTGCGTGGCGAGCGCCGCGGACAGCCCCGGCAGCCGGCGCCGCAGGATCGCCACCTCGCGGGCCAGGGCCGGATGCTCGAGCCAGTGGTACAGGCACCGCCGCTTCAACGCGTCGTGCACCTCGCGGGTCCGGTTCGACGTGAGGACCACCAGCGGCGGCACCACCGCGCGCACCTCACCGAACTCGGGCACCGTCACCGTGCTCTCCCCGAGCACCTCCAGCAGGAACGCCTCGAACTCGTCGTCCGCCCGGTCGACCTCGTCCACCAGCAGCACGCACGGCGACTCCTCCAGCGCCCGCAGCAGCGGCCGCGCCACGAGGAACCGCCTGCTGTACAGCGACCGCTCCGCCTCGTCGGAGTCCAGCGAACCGGCCGAGGCCGCCTCGAGCGCGCGCAGGTGCAGCAGCTGGCGCGGGAAGTCCCAGTCGTACAGCGCCTGTGTGAAGTCGATGCCCTCGTGGCACTGCAGCTTGATCAGCGACACCCCGAGCGCCTCGGCCAGCGCGGCCGCCAGCGACGTCTTGCCCGTGCCCGGCTCGCCCTCGCAGAACAGCGGCCGGCCGAGCCGCAGCGCGAGGAATGCCGCCGTCGCGACGCCCTCGTCCGCCAGGTAGCCGACGCGCTCTAGCGAGTCGGCCAGCTCCTCCGGCGAGTCCACCGGCGCCCATGACGCGTCCACACCCCGAGCCTACGGGTCCGGGTGATCGCCGGACCCGTGATCCGGGTCCGACCAGGGTCGATCCCTGATGCCGCCGGCCCGCGCGGCGGCGAGCCTGGACTCATGTACGAGACAGACACCGAAACCCGTCCCACCCGCACGCTGCGTCGCAGCCGCTCCGACCGCATGGTCGCCGGCGTGTGCGGCGGCATCGCCGCCATGTTCGGCATCGACGCCGCGCTCGTCCGCATCGGCCTGGTCGCGGCCACCCTGCTCGGCTTCGGCACCGGCGCCGTGCTCTACCTGATCTGCTGGCTGGTCGTGCCGGAGGAGTAGGAACCAGCGGTGAATACAGTGAGGTCGTGACCGAGGACCGCACCACCGTCTCGCGCCTCGGCACGGCCCGCGCGCTCGTGCTGCTGGCCGCCGTGCTCGCGTTCGCGGTCAGCGCGCTCGGGTGCGTCGTCGTCCTGGTGTTCGGCCCGATTCTCGACCGGGCCGGCCTGACCGGCACCGCGGTGCTCGCCGCCGCGGTCTGCTGCCTCGTGGTCGGCGTCTTCGCGCTCGCCGCGAGCCTCACCGCCATGCGCGCCCGGACCGTGGCGAGCGTGCTCGCCCGCGGTTTCGGCCTCCTGCTCGCGGGCGTCGTCCTCGGCCTCGCCTCGTTGCTCCTGTTGATCTCGGGCAACTCGTGAAAACCTGCCGGTTACACCCGAATGGCCGGTATCTGGCCACGGAGGTCACGCTCTTGACTACCGAGACGATCCATCTCACGAGCCCACAAGGGCGACCGAATACGAAGAAGACGCGAAGGCCGGGGGTTGGCACGATGGACCTGGAGCCATCAGGAACTCAACCCACGAAGCGGGGTGGGAAGCGGTGACCGAACTGCAGACCGCAAGCGTGGCCAAGCCCTGGGAAGGGCTGGACGGACGGGACCGGCACGCGGCATGCATGATCGCCGCGCAGGCGGGTGACCACTTGGCCTTCGACGTCCTGGTCGCCGAGCTCTCGCCGCTGGTGTGGCACGTGGCGCGGAGCAACGGGCTGGACCGGACCAGCGCGGAGGACGTCGTGCAGACCGTGTGGCTCGCGCTGTTGCGGCACATCGATCGGCTCGCCGAACCGCGCGCGCTGGCCGGCTGGCTGATCACCACCACCCGCCGGGAGGCACAGCGGGTGGCACACCGTGGGGCCGGCCAGGTCGAGCTGTCCAGCGAAGTCGCCGAGCAGCTGCCGACCAACGACCCGTCACCGGAGCACGAGGTGCTCCGCGGCGAGCGGGACCGGCAGCTGTGGTCCGCCTTCCACAAACTGACGCAGCGCTGCCAGGAGCTGCTGCGGCTGACCGTCCTCGCCGGCCGCGCGGAGTACCGCGCCGTCGCCGAGGCCCTGCACATGCCGCACGGCAGTATCGGACCGACCAGAGGGCGCTGCCTCAACAACCTGCGCGCCCTGTACAACGGGGACAGTGGATCATGAAAACGCACCACCCAGACGACGAGCTGATGGCCCAGGTGGCGCGGCTGGTAAACGAGCTCGATCCAATGCCGCCCGGCTTGGTGGAGCGCACCCAGTTCGCGGTCGCCATCGACGACGTCGACGACATCGACATCGAGGTCGCCCGCTGGGCCGACAACCGCACGCTGGCCGGCGTGCGCGGCGGCCTGCCCGGCACGATCACCTTCTTCGTGGGCGACCTGACCGTGATGGTCAACGTCACCCGCACCGGCGAACGCCAGCGCATCGACGGATGGCTGGTGCCCGCCGGCGCGCACGGCGTCGAGGTCCGGGTGTCCGAGCACGGCTCGTCGACCACCACCGCCGACGAGGGCGGCCGCTTCGTGCTCACCGAGGTGCCGCGCGGAACCACCCAATTGTTGGTACGGATGAACGCCGATCAGTCACGCACCGTAGTGACACCAACTGTCGACTTGTAGCCCGGATAGCCCCAATAACCCCATTCGGCAGATATTCTCTGTATCTCGCTGTGGTCGCTTGCCTCTTGTCAAGGTGAGGATGCAGCAATCGCACTGCTGAAAGGGGAGTAAAGCAATGTCCGAGCGGTCCGCCACGACAGACCCGAAGCCCCCGACCGACCCGCGCACACCCTGCGCGAAATGCGGTTCGACCGTGCACACCACCGGCTACCACGACGGCGGCGCACCGCCCGCGGACGCCACCCCGTCGTCGGGCGGCGTCTCACCGACCGGCTACCACGACGGCGGGCTCGTCGCCGAGGACTTCGGCAAGCCCGAAAAGGTCGCCCAGGGCTACCACGACGGCGGCAGCGCCCCGAGGTAGCCGCCGTACCGCAATTGCACATCGCGACATGCCCTCACCTGCTGGACAGGTGGGGGCTGCGATGTGCTGCCATTGACCCATGCCTCGTGCGCGCAACCGACGTGCTCCGCTGACGCGGCTCGACCGATCCGCATCCGCCAACGGCGATGCGATCACCGCCGCCGTCGAGACGGCAGCCGAGTTACGCCGCCGGGCTGTCGAGGTCGCCTCCGCGGCACGTCCGGCCGAGGCGATCAAGCTGCTCCGCCGCGCGTTGCGCACCCTGCCGGTGGACTCCGACGATCTCGCCGCGATCACGGTCCGCACCAAGATCCTGCTGTCGATGGCGTACGTGCAGGCCGAGACCGGGCCGATCACCGAGGGGCTCGTGCATCTGGGCACCGCGCGCAGCCTGGTGAACGGCATGCCCGAAGGACCGCACCGGCAGGCGCTGCTCGGGTTCGCCAACCAGCAGCACGCGCTGATCCTGTTGCGTGCCGGCCGCGTCGCCGAGGCGATCGGGCTGTTCGACCAGGCGATCCCGCTGCTCGAGGAGACCCTGGACGGGCCGGCCGGCGACCCGGAGATGCTGGCGCGCGCGTTCATGAACCGGGGCCTGGCCTACATCGCGGCGAGCAAGCCCGGGCCCGCGGAGGAGGACAACCGGCGCTGCATGGCGCTGTCCGCGGAGCACGGCCTGCCGCTGATGGCCGCGAAGGCCGAGGGCAACCTGGGTGAGATCGCCCAGCTCGGCGGCGCCATCCCGGACGCCTTGCACTACTTCGAGGGCGCCGAGCGGGCATTCCGCGAGCTCGCGCCCGGGCTGGTGCCGCGTACCAAGATCGACCAGGCCCGCTCGCTGCTCGCCGCCGGGCTCGCCGACGAGGCGGCTCGCCACCTCGACGAGGCGCTGCCCGAACTGCGTGAGCACCGCATCGGTCAGGACCTCGCCGAGGCAGAGGTCGCGCGCGCCGCGGCCGCGCTGCTGCAGGGCGACCTCACGCTCGCCAAGCAGCTCGCCGCGTCCGCCCGCGGCCACTTCCTCAAGCGGGGCAGCGATCCCTGGGCGGACGTCGCGGCGCTGACCCGGCTGCGGGCCGAGGCCAAGGCGGCACTCGACGGGCAGCAGAGCACGGCCACCCCGGCACGCGCGGCGGCTCTCGCCGAGCGGCTGCGCTCGGTCGGGCTCACCGACGAGGCGGCGATGGCCATGATGCTCGCGGTCCGGCTCGCACTGCACCGGCAGGGCGTGGCGGCCGCGGAGGCGCTGCTGACGCAGGTGCCGGCCCTGAGCAAGATCGCGCCGATCGACCACCGGATGCTGCTGCGGCTGTGCCGGGCGGAGGTGGCGCTCGCGCGCGGCCGAACGCGGCAGGTGCTGGCCCAGGCGAAGGCCGGGCTGACCGAGCTCGGCACCGCCCGCGACCGGATGGGCGGACTGGACCTGGTGTGCGGCACCGCGATCCACGGCTTCGAGCTCGGCCGGCTCGCGGTGAACGTCGTCCTCGACGGCACGCGCAGCGACGCCGACGGGCGTCGGCTGCTCGACTGGCAGGAGCGCACCCGCGCGCAGGTGTACCGGTACGAGCCACAGCCCGCGATCGACGACCCCGAGCTCGCGACCGCGGTCGCGGAGCTACGGACCGTGACGCGGACCGTCCAGCAGTACCGGCTGGAGCGCCGCTCGACGGCTCACCTGGAGCGGCGGATCACCGTGCTGCAGCGGGACGTCAGCCGGCTCGGCTGGCACACCAGCCACTGGGGCCAGCCCCGGCCGGTGTGCTCGTCGGCGGAGGTCATCGACCGGCTCGGCGACCGCACGCTGATCAGCTTCGCCGGGCCGGGCGAGGACCTCGCCGCGGTCGTGGTCAGCGGCGGGCGTACCCGGCTGTTCCGGCTGGGCGGCCAGGCGGAGGTGCTGGAGCTCGCCCGGCAGCTGCATGCCGACCTGGACGCGCTCGCGCCGGACGACCTGATCGCGCCGCTGGTCAACGCGGTCTCGCAGTCGGCACTGAGCCGGATCGAGACGCTGGACCGGCAGCTGTTCGGCCCGGGTGGCATCCCCACGTCGCTGTTCGAGGACCGCGAGCTCGTGATCGTGCCGTTCGGCGGGCTGTACTCGGTGCCGTGGGAGTCGCTGCCGACGCTGCGCGGGCGGGCCGTGTCGGTCGCGCCGTCGGCGACCGCGTGGGTGGGTGCCGCGGAGGCGCCGCCCCGCGAGCTCGGGCGGGTGGTGCTGGTGTGCGGGCCGGACCTGCCGGAGTCGGTGTCCGAGCTGGACCAGCTCACCGCGGTCTACCCGGACGCGGTGGTGCTGGAGGGAGAGCGGGCCACGAGCGCGGCGGTTCTGTCCGCAATGGACGGTGCCCGGCTCGTGCACATCGCCGCGCACGGCACGCACGAGCCGGCGAACGCGCTGTTCTCCCGGCTGGAGCTGGCCGACGGCGGGCTGCTGGCGCACGAGGTGGCACGGCTGCACCGGCCGCCGGCGCACATCGTGCTGGCGGCCTGCGAGCTGGCGCTGTCGCACATCCGGCCCGGCGACGAGCCGCTCGGGTTCGCCGGCGCGATGCTGGCGAGCGGCTCGAAGACGGTGGTGGCCGCGGTGAACCGGGTCGGCCACCGCTCGGCGGCGCTCACGATGACCGACTACCACCGCAGACTCGTGGACACGAGCGTGGCGGTCGACCTGGCCGAGACGATGACCGACTACCACCGCAGGCTCGCCTCGGGCATCCGGCCGGCCCGCGCCCTCGCCGAGGCCACGGCGGCGGACCCGCTGCGGCGGCCGTTCATCCTGCTCGGCGCGGGCTGACGCTCCCGCTACCGCAGCCAGCTGTCCACTTCGGACATATCGTCGTCGTCCCGGTCGCGGCGCGACTCGTCGACGCGCGCCGGCTCGGCCGCCGGTGCGGGTCGCGGGGGTCGCGGTGTCGCCTCGGTGTCGTGCGCCGTGTGGTCGGTGTCGGGCGTGTCGTCGAACCGGTAGTGCACCGCCTCCGGCCGCTGGTTCGGCCACGGCGAGGCGGCGGGACGCTCCTCCGGCTCGCCGCCCTCCTTGCGCCGCTTGGCCTCGGCCATCATCTCCTTGCTCTCCCGCTGCCGGCGCGCACGCAGCTCGACGGCGTCGGACCTCGCCTTCTCGAGCTTCGCGGTGGCCCGCTCGCGCAGCACGCGGAACCGCTCGGCCGCCGCGGTGGCGACCTCGGTGGGAGTTCTGGTCATCGTCGGGCCCCTCTCAGCGTCGGTGCTCGTCGGGCCGGACGACACCGAAGGTGCTGCCGAGCCGATCGGCGTAGGCCTGCTCGTCCGGGTCGAGCAGGTCGCCCTGGATCTGCCACTGGCCGGACCCGCGGCGTTCGTCGTCGCCGCCGTGGCCACCCGCCCCGGCACCCATCGGCATCATGCCGGCGCCGTGCGCCCCACTCGCACCGCCACCACCGGGCGCCGCGCCACCACCGGCGAGGTCGCCGCCCCCGGCCATCGCGGCACCGCCACCGGCGATCGGCCCGGCGTGCGCCGTGGCGCCGCCGGCCAGGTGCCCACCCGCGGATGCGACACCGCCCCCAGCGCCGGCTCCGCCACCGACGCCACTGCCACCACCGGCCCCGCCACCGGCACCACCGCCGGCGCCACCGCTGGCCGTGCCACCGCCGATACCGGCGCCACCACTGCCGCCGACGCCGCCACCGGAGCTTGCCCCGTGGCCGGAGCCCGACTGGCTCAGCTCCGGCTGGCCGCTGTCGTCCATGGAGATCTCGTACGTGGTCTTGGTGCCGTCGGACTCGGTGACCGTCACGTCCACCTCGTCGTCGGGGCCGGACAGCCCCGACACGGTGATCTTGCGGTCGCCGTCCTCGACCACGGCCTGCGCGCCCTCGCCCGGACGCTCACCGCCCGGCAGGTCGCCGCCGGGCCCGCCCACACCGCCGGCGGGTCCACCCGGACCGCCGGCGAGTGCCGCCTCGCCCTGCGGCGAGTGCACCTCGGGGAAGTTCTCGCCAGCCGCGTCGTTCGGCGCGAACAACTGACCGGTGGTCGGGTCCACGGTCCAGCCCTGCGGCAACGCGGACGGATCGGCGACCCAGCCGGCCCCCTGGGGCAGCCCTTCGGGGACCTGCGGCTGCGGCAACGTGGGCATGCCCGGGGTCTGGCCGGGGACCTGGGAGTACTGCGGCTCGCCGCCGCCGGGCACCGCGCCCGGCGGGCGGATCTCGCCGGTGGCCGGATCCATGGTCCAGCCGGGCGGCAACGCGGACGGGTCCGCGACCCACCCGGCGTCGTCGGGCAGCCCGGGCGGCCGGGTCTGCGGCGCCCCGGTGCTCGGATTGCCGTTCTCTCCCGGCGTCTGCGGTTGCGGGACCTGCGGCGTGGTCGGCGTCCCGGTCGGCGACGGGGTACCCGTCGGCGTCGGGGTACCGGTCGGCGCGCCGGTCGGTGGCGGGGAACCGGTCTGCGTCGGGGTACCGGTGGGGCCGCCGGTCTGGCTCGGGGTGGTGGCGCCGTTGGTCGTCGGTGGCTGCTCGGGCTGCTGGCCCCCGGTCCCGTCGGTGGGCCCGGTGGGCCGGTCACCCGGGTCGTCGATCGGCGCCTCCTCGAAGGTGATCGGCTGGATCTGCCCCGCCGCGTCGACGACCGGCTGGAACCCCTCCGTCGTCGCCTCGGTCGCGGTCTGGGTCGAGGACTCGAACAGCTCGAGGTTCGCCTCGAACGGTGCCTTGAACGTGGCGTCCAGGTACTCGCGGGCGACCCCGGCGACCCACGACACCAGCTGCTCGATGTTCTCGCCGAAGCCGAACGCGTCGAGCACCGAGGCGACGGCTTCGCCGAACCGGTCGACGATCCAGTTCAGCGCGTCGCCGATGATGGGGATGCCGCCGCCGACCGACGGCAGGGCGATGCCGAGGATGTCGCCGACGAAGTCGTAGAGCTTCTCGACGAGATCGCTCACGTCGAGCTCCATGCGGGAGATCCTGATGAGCAGGCTGATCGTGTCCGTCGAGTCGAAGTCGCCCCAGTCGATACCGAGCAGCGCCTCGGTGTAGTCCCGGAACACCTGCTGCACGGCGGTCACCGAGTCACTGGTGGTCTCGGCTACCCTGCCCAGGTCGGTCTCGATGGCCTGGGAGGACGTCCCGAAGCGCTGGATGTGCGCCAGGAACGCGTCCGACGCGGCGCCCCGCCAGTTGCCGGTGTGCGTCCCGACGTCGGTGTCGAGCTTGTCCATCGTGTCGTGGAACTTGTCGGCGACCTCCGCGCAGCTGCGTGCCACCTCGCCGAGCCGATCGAAGTCGATGCCGCGCAGTTTGTCGTACGGCTCGACGATGGTGGTGCGGAAGTCCAGCGACGCGCCCGTGTAGTCGTTGTAGAGCGGGATGTAGGTCTCGAAGCCGTCCTGGAAGTCCTTGAAGTTGTCCAGCACCTCGTCCGAGGTGCTCATGAACGCGCCCAACGTGCCGATCCGGTGGCCCAGCCTCTCCAGGAAGCCGGGGCCGTCCGGGGTGCGCGTCTCGAAGTTGACGTCCGGGAGACCACCGCCGCCGAACGGGCCACCGGTGAGCACGCCGAGCGCCGTCCGGCCCAGGCCGGTGGCGACGTCGACGCCGGTCGACACGACATCGGTCGCCACATCGACTCCGGTCTCCACCACGTCAGTCGCCGCGTCCACGCCGGCGTCCACCACATCGGTCGCCGCGTCGACCGCGTCGTCGATCGGACCCAGATCCACCATCACAAACCACCGCCCGCGTTGTCCATACGGTCCACACCGGAGCTGTCCGTCTGCCGGTAGTTGGCCACGGTCGCCTGCACCGCGCCCCGGATGTCCAGCGCGTGCGTGGCGAATGCCTGGAGGTTGCCGACGATCTGCTGCAGGCCGGTCCGCAGGGCGTCACCGGCCTGCGGGCACACCCGCGGCCCGGTCTGGTCGCCGGAGATCGAGGTGTGCTCGTCCACGGTCCGCTCGTAGCCGTCCGCGTCCTCGTTGAGCTGTTCGAAGACGGGCAGCACGCGGTCGAGCTCGTCGGCGACGACCCCGTATCCTCCACCACCTCCGGCTGGCGGTGGAGTGGTCTGTGGCGTGCTCATTCGGCGCCCCCTCGACATGTGACGTGTGTTGCCGACACCTTGAGTCCACCGGCGCGCCGCCAGTTCCGGATCGGCCGGCATTGTTCGCAACCGCAATCCGCCGATCGAACCAGACGCCCGGCGGTGACGCCACCCGTCGGTGCGCGGCGCACGGGTCCCACCAGGGGTTTGCATAAAGATCGTCCGCGGATGACCATGGAGGCCACGCGTCGAGGGGCGGGTTCACGATGAGTGTCGACTGGGGTGACCCGCGCTTCCTGACGCATCTGATCTCGGTGCCGCTGTTCACCGGCGTGATCGGCTACATCACGAACTGGACCGGCGTGCTCATGCTGTTCCAGCCGATGCGCTTCCACGGCGTGCGGGTCCCGGGCCTGCGGTTGCTGTACCCCTTTCTGCCGCGGCGGGTGCAGGTGATCCCGGCGATCACCCACGACGGCCGGTTCGGCTGGCAGGGCATCATCCCGTCGCGGGTGTCCAAGATGGCCAGCATCTCGGTGGACAAGGCGCTGCTCAAGGTCGGCAGTATCGGCGACTTCTACCGCGAGTTCGAGCCGGACAAGATCGCCGACCACATCGCCGCGACCGCCCGCGGCGAGATCCGGGACGTGGTCGAGCGGATCATGGAGCGCGAGCACCCGCGGCTGTGGCAGGACCTGCCCCCGCTGATGAGGTCCGCCGTGCACGCGCGGATCCAGCAGCGGCTGCCGGTGATCGTGCGCGGGCTGACCGACCAGCTCGGCGAGCACATCGAGGACCTCATCGACGCGAAGCTGCTCGTGATCCGGCACTTCGAGCAGCACCCGGAGCTGATGAACGACATGCTCCGCGAGGTGGGGCGCAAGGAGCTGCGGTTCATGCAGAACTTCGGCTTCTACTTCGGGTTCCCGATGGGCGTCGTGCTGGTGTTCGTCCTCGAGGCGGTGCCGCAGTGGTGGGTGCTGCCGCTGGGCGGTGCGGTGATCGGCTGGGTGGTGAACTGGATCGGCATCAAGCTGATCTTCGAGCCGGTCTTTCCCAGGCGGGTCGGGCCGGTCCTGCTCCACGGGTTGTTCCTGCGGCGCCAGCCCGAGGTGAGCGACGTGATGGCGCGGATCATCTCCGACGACGTCATCAACATGCGCAACGTCGGCGACGAGCTGCTGCACGGCCCGCGCTCGGACCGGACCCGCCGGCTGCTGGAGGACTCGCTGCGGCCGGCGATCGACAGTGCCGTCGGCTACGCGCGCTCGGCCGTGCGCGTCGGCATGGGCACCGAGCGGTACGACCGCATCCGCGACGCGGTGGCGAGCGAGGCCGTGGAGTTCGCGTCGGCGTTCGGCGACACGGAGTTCGGCAGGCAGCAGTCGGCGAGGATCAACCGCTTCGTGGCACGGCAGATGCGCCAGCTGCGCTACGACGAGTTCAACGAGCTGCTCCGCTCGGCGATCAAGCAGGACGAGTGGTTGCTGTTCGTGCACGGCGGGGTGCTCGGCGTCGGGGCCGGCCTCATCCACCTAGCGATCTTCGGAGTCTGAGCCATGTCCAATGATCCTCTACGCGAAGGTGCCGGCCTGCTACGGATCGCCGCGAGCGCCGGCTGGAGCACGGCACAGTGGGTCGTGCACACGACCGTCCACACTGGATCGCGGGTGGTGCGTGGCCTCGCGAGCGGCGAGTCCCCGGTGAAGATCGCTGGCGAGCTGGGCACGGAGCTGCGCGACGCGGCACGGTCGGTGGTCGACCCGCCCGCGACCGAACCGCGGCCGACCGAGCACCAATCGTCGGTCGCGGAGCTGCGGGCGCGGGGGGCGGAGCTGCTGCGGCGTTCCGCGGACGTGCACTTCGTGGAGGACATGCACCCGGCCTATGACCGGATTCTCGGCGAGCTGACCCCGGACGAGGCGCGGATCCTGCGTTTCCTGTCGAAGGAGGGCCCGCAGCCGACCGTGGACGTGCGGACGAGCCGGCCGCTGGGGATCGGGTCGGTGCTGATCGAGGCGGGGCTGTCGATGATCGGGCGGCAGGCCGGGGTGCGCAACCTCAGCCGTACCAACGCCTATCTCAACAACCTGTTCCGGCTGGGGCTGGTGTGGTTCTCCCGCGAGGAGGTCGAGCCGTCGCGGTACCAGGTGGTGGAGGTGCAGCCGGAGGTCCAGGCAGCGATGGCCAAGGCCGGCCGCGCACCGAGGACCGTGCGTCGCAGCATCCACCTGACCCCGTTCGGCGAGGACTTCTGCCACACCTGCCTCCCCCTGGACACCTGACCCCGCGGATGGCGAAGGGCCCGGACGCTGAATCGCGTCCGGGCCCTTCGCGTACTGCTGTGGCTGGATCAGAAGTCCATGCCGCCGGTCGGGTCGCCGCCCGGAGCGGCGGGGGTCCTCTCCGGCTTGTCGGCCACCACGGCCTCCGTGGTGAGGAACAGCGCGGCGATCGACGCGGCGTTCTGCAGCGCCGAGCGGGTCACCTTGGTCGGGTCCGGCACGCCGGCGGCGAGCAGGTCCTCGTACTCACCGGTGGCGGCGTTCAGGCCGTGGCCCTGCGGCAGGGTCTTGACCCTCTCCACCACGACGCCGCCCTCGTGGCCGGCGTTCACGGCGATCTGCTTGAGCGGCGCCTCGACCGCGACCCGCACGATGTTGGCACCGGTCGCCTCGTCGCCGGTCAGCTTCAGGCCGGCGAAGGCCGTCTCGGCAGCCTGGAGCAGGGCCACGCCACCACCGGCGACGATGCCCTCCTCGACGGCGGCCTTGGCGTTGCGCACCGCGTCCTCGATGCGGTGCTTGCGCTCCTTGAGCTCCACCTCGGTCGCCGCACCGGCCTTGATCACCGCAACCCCGCCGGCCAGCTTGGCCAGGCGCTCCTGCAGCTTCTCCCGGTCGTAGTCCGAGTCGCTCTTCTCGATCTCGGCCCGGATCTGGTTCACGCGGCCCTGGATCTGCTCCGCGTCACCCGCGCCCTCGACGATCGTGGTCTCGTCCTTGGTGACCACGACCTTGCGGGCCCGGCCCAGCAGAGAGATGTCGGCGTTCTCCAGCTTGAGACCCACGTCCTCGCTGATGACCTGTCCACCGGTGAGGATCGCGATGTCCTGCAGGATCGCCTTGCGGCGGTCACCGAAGCCCGGTGCCTTGACGGCCACCGACTTGAACGTGCCGCGGATCTTGTTGACCACCAGGGTCGCCAGGGCCTCGCCCTCGACGTCCTCGGCGATGATCAGCAGCGGCTTCGAGGCCTGCATGACCTTCTCCAGCACCGGGAGCATGTCCTTGACGGCCGAGATCTTCGAGCCGAACAGGAGGATGTAGGGGTCCTCGAGCACGGCCTCCTGGCGCTCCGGGTCGGTCACGAAGTAACCGGCCAGGTAGCCCTTGTCGAAGCGCATGCCCTCGGTGAGCTCCAGCTCCATGCCGAGCGCGTTGCTCTCCTCGACCGTGACCACGCCCTCCTTGCCGACCTTGTCCAGCGCCTCGGCGATGAGCTCGCCGATCGTGGTGTCAGCGGCGGAGATGGACGCGGTCGCGGCGATCTGCTCCTTGGTCTCGACCTCCTTGGAGACCTTGTGCAGCTGCTCGGTCACCGCCTCGACGGCCTGCTCGATGCCGCGCTTGAGCGACAGCGGGTCGGCGCCGGCGGCGACGTTGCGCAGGCCCTCACGAACCAGCGCCTGAGCGAGTACGGTCGCGGTCGTCGTCCCATCACCCGCGACATCATCAGTCTTCTTGGCAACTTCCTTGACGAGCTCTGCCCCGATCTTCTCCCACGGGTCCTCGAGCTCAATCTCCTTCGCGATGGAGACACCATCGTTGGTGATGGTCGGCGCGCCCCACTTCTTCTCGAGCACGACATTGCGGCCCCTCGGGCCCAGCGTCACCTTGACGGCGTCAGCGAGGGTGTTCAAGCCACGCTCAAGTCCGCGGCGGGCGTCCTCGTCGAACGCGATCAACTTGGCCATTGCGGTGTAAGTCCTCCGTTTGGACGTCACATTGCTCGGCCAGGCTCGGTGCCCGCGACGGACGACCGGACAAGTCCGGCCTCACCGTCCCGACCTCGTGTGTTTTGGCACTCGAAACTATCGACTGCCAGAACCGTGTTTAGCACTCTACCCGGGCGAGTGCAAGGAACGCAGGTCAGCCCCCGCCGCCCGCGGACTCGTCGGCCGAGCCGCGGCCGTCGTCGTCGCCGACCTTGATCGACGGCACCGACTTGGTCGTGGTCGGCTCGCCACCACCACCACCGCCACCGCCGCCCTCGTCGCCGGAGAAGAAGAAGATCGCGGCCACGATCAGCCCGATCGCGACCAGGCCGACGATCACCGGCGCGATCCACCGGGTGCCGCTGTCGGGCTCGGCCGACGTGAACGTGTTGGGCCCCACCGGCATCGGCGGGCGCAGGCGCACCGGGGTGGCCGACGACGAGTGCGTGCCGACGGGCAGCGGGTGCTGGTAGGCACCCGGTGGCGACGACGCCGGGGACGCCGGGAACACCGGCTGCTGACCATTGGCGCCGCTGGTGCCGTTGGCGCGCTGACCCGGTCCGACCGGTACCGCGGGAGCGGGCGGGCGAGGTGGCGTGACCGGGGCCGCCAGCGCCTTGCGCGCGGCGGCCATCAGCTCGCGGCAGTTCGCGAACCGGTCCTTCTGGTTCTTCGCCATGCCGCGGCGGATCACGTCGTCGATGGCCGCCGGCAGGTGGACGAACTCGGTCAGCGCGGGCACCTCGCGGTTGAGGTGGCCCTGGATCACCTCGGGCACCGGGCCCTGGAACGGCGGCCGGCCGGCCAGGCACGCGAACAGCACGCAGGCCAGCGAGTACGCGTCCGTGCGGGCGTCGACCGGCTCGCCGCGCAGGTGCTCGGGCGCGGCGTAGGTCGGCGAGCCGAGGAAGTCGCCGCCGCGGGTGCGGTGGCCGGTGGCGCCGCGCCGGGTCAGCCCGAAGTCGGCGACGTAGATGTGCTCGGCCGTGGACTCGCGGCTGGTGACCAGCACGTTGGCCGGTTTCACGTCGAGGTGCACGAGGCCGCGCTCGTGCAGGTTGTCCAGCGCCTCGGCGACCTGGCCGAGCAACGCCAGCGCGCGCTCGGGCGTGAGCGGGCCGTCCTTGATCAGGCTGGCCAGGTCCGAGCCGTCGACCAGCCGCATGGCGATGTAGAGCAGCCCGTCGACCTCGCCGAAGTCGTACAGCGGAACGACGTTCGCGTGGTCGATCGCGGAGGTGTTGCGGGCCTCGTCCACGAACCGCTCGCGGAACTCGGGGTCCTCGGTGAGGTGCTCGGCGATGACCTTCAGCGCGACCTTGCGGCCGAGGCGGATGTCGGTGGCCTTGTACATCACGCTCATGCCGCCCTTGCCGAGCACACCGTCGATCCGGTAATGCCCCAGGCGACGCCCGGTGAGGTCCTCCGCCACAACTCATCCATTCATTCGTCAGGGTCGTGCGCGCCGACCGAGCGCCCCGCAGCTCGGCCAGGCCGTGCGTACGGCCCCTCGCCACGGTGGAGCCTAACGTTCGTCCTGTCGGCCGTGCGCGGGGTTCGGCCCGATCCGGGTCCGGCCGTTACCGGCCTCCGCCGTTGCCCGCGAGCCAGGCGGCCATGGCCCGCGCGTTGCGGGTCTGCACGAGCAGTTGGCCGGGACCGGCGAAGTCCAGCAGCAACCCCTCGCCGGTGCGCACCGACTGCGGCAGCTGCGGGCTGGTCGCACGCAGCCGGCACTGGGTCAGCTCGCTGTAGGCCAGCAGGTAGCTCGGGTCGACGGTGACCAGCTCACCGGCCTCCAGCGGGACCACGTCGAGCGAGCCGCAGCAGGCCAGCACCATCGCGCCGCCGCCGGACACGTGCTCGAGGAATCCGACGTCCGCGCCGAACAGTCCGCGAAAACCCTGCCACTGCGCCTCGGCCCGCACCGTGGCCGCGGCCGCGAGCCAGCTGCCCCGCGCCACGCACCAGCCGGCCATCCCGTCGAGCTCCAGCGTGTGGACGTCGCCGGGCAGCGCCGGCGCCACGTCGACCCAGCCGCCCTCGGCCGGCGCGGTGAACACGGCCCGGCGCACCTTGCCGCGCGAGCCGCTCCGGGCCGGCGTGACCACCACCCCGTAGCTCGTGGCGAGCATCGCGGCGTAGTCGGCCTGCACCGCCTCCCCCGGTGCCAGCAGCAGCCGGGCCACGCCGAACGCCGGGGTGTGCCGAGTCCGGACCTGCACGTGCCAGACCTCCGTAAGGTGAGTCGTCAAGGTGAATCGTCGACCAGGTCATGCAGTCTGGCACGGTCCCCCGCGGGTGCTGCTGTCGCTCGGCGGGAGCGAGGAGGCAGGATTCGGGACGTGATGGCTCCACTGCCGGCCCCGCTGTCCGTCACCGACTACCGCGCCCGGATCGCGTCGCTGGTGCCGCCCGCGCCGGTCGTGCCGCGCCCGCTCGCCGAGTGCGTCGGGCTGGTGCTCGGCGAGGACGTCGTGGCGCCGGTGCCGATGCCGCCGTTCGACAACTCCGCGATGGACGGCTACGCGGTGCGCGCGGCGGACGTCGCGGCCGCCGGAGGGCACGCGTCGGTCGCGCTGCCGGTGCCGGTGGACATCCCGGCCGGGCGGACCGACGTCGTGCCGCTGGCACCGGGGACCGCGCACCGGATCATGACCGGAGCCCCGGTGCCGCCCGGCGCGGACGCGATCGTGAAGGTCGAGGACACCGACGGCGGCGAGCAGCGGGTGGCGGTGCGCGCGCCCGTCGAGCCGGGCACCCACATCCGGCGCGTGGGCGAGGACGTCGCCGATGGCACGACGGTGCTGCGTGCCGGCACCGTGCTCAGCTCGGCGCAGCTGGGCCTGGCGGCGGCGATCGGGCGGGCGGAGCTGCCGGTGTACCGGCCGGTGCGGGTCCTGGTCCTGTCGACCGGCTCGGAGCTGGTCGAGCCGGGAAACCCGTTGCTGCACGGACAGATCTACGAGTCGAACAGCGTCCTGCTGGCGGCCGCGGTCCGGGAGATCGGCGGCGAGCCGACCGTGCTGCGATTCGTCCCCGACGACGTGCCGGCGTTCCACGAGGCCGTCTCCTCGCACGCCGGGGCGGACCTGCTGATCACCTCGGGCGGGGTCAGCGCGGGGGCCTACGAGGTGGTGAAGGACGCGCTGACCGGTCAGGGCGTGGAGTTCGTGCGGGTGGCCATCCAGCCCGGCGGGCCGCAGGGGTCCGGCCGGTTCGGCGCGCTGCCCGTGGTGACGCTGCCGGGAAACCCCGTGTCGACGGCGTTGTCGTTCGAGCTGTTCGTCCGGCCCGCGCTGCTCGCGGCGATGGGGCGCCGGGACGTCGACCGGCCGCGGGTGCGGGCCCGCACGACCGAGGAGCTGCGCTCGCCGGCCGGCAAGCGGCAGTTTCGCCGTGGGCACCTGGACGGGTCGTCGGTGACGCCGGTCGGCGGTCCCGGTTCGCACCTGCTGGCGTCGTTCGCGGCGTCGGACTGCCTGATCGAGATCCCCGAGGAGACGACCGACGTGCCCGCCGGCACGGAGCTGGACGTGCTGGTGCTGCGGCATTAGGCCGTTGGTGGATCATCGTGTGAGGTCTTGGACCAACCAACGGAACCTCAGGGGTACCGTGACGGCGCCCAGCCACAGTCAACCGGATATCCGCACGCGTTCGCTGGAACGCACCCAACACTTTGAATTCCGGGGAGGCGGACTAGTGGGAATCATCGCGTTGCTCGCCTCGGGGCGATCGTCGGCTGGGTCGCCAACGCCGTGGTCGAGGGACGGCACCGGGTGTGGCAGGGGGTTCTCGTCGGCGTGCTCCTGGGCGTGGTCGGCGCGCTCGGTGGGCTGTTCTACAAGTGGATCACCGGGCAGGAGATGACCTTCGAGATCGACATCCCCAGCCTCGGGTTCACCGCCTTGGGCGGGATCGTCCTTCTCGCCGTGCTGCGGTTGTTGCAAGGAGCCGGCAACCGTCGGTGACGGATCGCGTACGGATCGCCGTTGCTTACCAGCTGCGCACGGCCGTAAACTCACCGATGCCCGTAGGTCCACCGGCCGGCGGTGCATGTCGTCGGGGGATGCACGGCCGGCCGGAGAGACGCCGGCCCACCCGGACTCCCTCAGTGTCACGTTCCGCACAGGGCGTAGCGTGGTGCGTACTGACAACCGCACCCGTGCGAGGAATGCCCGGCCAAGATGACCGAATCCCGTGAGCCGCACCGTGAGTCGCACAGTGAGTCACACCTGGACGGCAGGCTCGCCCACCTCGTGGCGCTGACCAGGAGCGTCGTACCACCCATGCACCCGGCCGGCCGGCCGTTCGTGTTCGGCGCGGCCGCCGTGACCCTGGTGCTGCGCCGGCTGTCCCGCCGCCTCGGCGTGCTCGGCACGGTGCTGACCGGCGCGGTCGCCTGGTTCTTCCGGGAGCCCAGGCGGGTCACGCCGTCCCGCTCGAACCTCGCCGTCGCCGCGGCCGACGGGACCGTGGCACAGGTCGTGCTCGCCGCACCGCCGGCCGAGCTCGGCGCGCGCGAGGGCGACTGGCTGCGCGTCAGCGTGTTCCTCTCGATCTTCGACGTGCACGTCCAGCGCGCACCGGTCTCCGGCGAGGTGGTGCGCGCCGAGTACCGGCCCGGCCGGTTCCTCTCCGCCGACCTCGACAAGGCCAGCGAGGAGAACGAGCGCAACTCGCTGCTGCTCGCCACCCCGGAGGGCCAGGAGGTCGCCGTCGTGCAGATCGCCGGGCTCGTCGCGCGGCGGATCGTCTGCCAGGTCGCGGCCGGCGACAAGGTCGGCGCCGGCGACACGTACGGGCTGATCCGCTTCGGCTCCCGCGTGGACGTCTACGTGCCGGCCGGCTCCCGTGTGCTCGTGGAGCCCGGCCAGCGCACGATCGGCGGCGAGACCGTGCTCGCCGAGCTCCGAACGGAGGTTTGAGTTGGTCGCCCGTTCGCCGGGCGTTCGGCTGCTACCCAACGCCATCACGGTCCTCGCCATGTGCGCGGGCCTGTCCGCCGCGCAGTTCGCGCTCTCCGGCGACTTCCCGGCGGCGATCGCGGCCATCGCGGTCGCGGCCGTGCTCGACAGCCTCGACGGCCGCATCGCCCGGCTGCTCGACGCCACCAGCAAGATGGGCGCCGAGCTGGACTCGCTCGCCGACGCGATCTCCTTCGGCGTCGCCCCCGCGCTGGTGCTCTACATCTGGAAGTTCGACGGCGACCGGCTCGGCTGGGTCGTCGCGCTGATCTTCGCCGTGTGCATCATCCTGCGCCTCGCGCGGTTCAACACGCTGCTGGACGACACCGAGCAACCGCCGTACGCCAAGGAGTTCTTCGTCGGCGTACCGGCCCCGGCGGGCGGGCTGCTCGCGCTGCTGCCGCTGATCCTCACCCTCCAGATCGGCCACGACGGCTGGTGGTCGGCGGACCCGGTGGTGATGATGTGGACGGTCGCGATCGCGGCGCTGCTGATCAGCCGGATCCCGACGCTGTCGGTGAAGACGTTCCGGGTGCCGGCCCGCGCGGTCGCGCCGCTGCTGGTGCTCGTCGGCCTGGCCGCCGCCGCGGTGATCACCTACCCGATGCTGGCGCTCGCGAGCGCGCTCGTCGTGTACCTGGCGCACGTGCCGTACGCGGTGCGGCGCAACCACTGGCTCGCCAACCACCCCGAGGCGTGGGACGTGCCGCCGAAGGAGCGCCGGGCGATCCGCCGGGCGCACGGCTCGACCCGCCGGCTCGGGCTGCGGCCGCCGATCCGCAGGGTCGCCGGCGTGGCCCGGCGCGCGGTGTCGGC
>NZ_JBOHGB010000133.1:0-20090 GCF_050699935.1 Actinophytocola sp. | reverse complement strand
GCCGCCGGCAGCGCACCGCGCGCGCCGCCGCCGCCCATGAGGACGTCGAGCGCGCGGCACGCGGCCATCCCGACCGGACCGGCCACAGTGGACTTGAGCACAGTGTCGTAGGCCCACACGGCGATCCCGAGCGGGACCGCGACCTGGACCGCCTCACGCCCGCCCGCCACCGCGGCGAGCCCGAGCCCGGCCGCGGTGAGCCCGCCGGCGACCGCGAGCGCGCGGCCGGGGCTGACCCGCCCGGAGGGGATGGGCCGCTCGGGGCGCTCGGTGGCGTCGAGCTCGCGGTCGGCCCAGTCGTTGAGCGCCATGCCGGACCAGTAGAAGGCGGCCGAGGAGAGCGGGAGCAGCAACCGCCTGCCCCGCAGGGGTTTCCCGGCCGCGGCGGCCCCGGCGACGGTGTCCCCGAGCACGGTCAGCGCCGCCGGCGCACGAACGAGCTGCACGTACGCCCTCACGGCGCACGCCCCGACCCCGGCCCGCCTTCAGCACCACCGGCGCCCTCCGAACGGGCGCCCTCCGAACCAGCGTCCGGCGCACCGACGTCCCGGCACCCCAGCACATCCCCCCGCCCACGCGTATCCTCGCGCGCGCGTGCAGAACGCGAGTCCCGCACGCCCCCACCCTCTCCGGGGGCACCCCGTGGCTCCATTCTATCGGTGGGTGCCGACAATTCCGGGGGTGTGGCGTCCGCTGTGGACAACTCGGACGGTTGTGGATGGCCGAGCCCCAGGGCCCAGTTTGTCAGCAGGGTGGTCTGCTCGGCGAAGCGGTGCTCGTCGCTGCCGATGGGGTCCTTGAAGAAGAACGCCAGCTCGCCGATCGGTCCCACGCGACCCGCCGCGTGGGCGGCCGCGGTCAGCCGGGCCAGGTCCAGCACCAGCGGCGCCGCCAGCGCGGAGTCCAGGCCCGTCCACGTCAGCTGCAGGCTCATCCGCGCACCGAGGAAGCCCTCGAACGACACGTGGTCCCACGCGGTCTTCTGCTCGCCCAGGTCCGGCACGTTGTCGATGTGCAGCGGCGCGTTCACCGACTCGCCGAGCAGCGCCGCCAGGCCGCGTGCCTTCGACTCGAGCTTGCCGCGGGCCTGCGCCGGGTCCGCCAGGTTCGCCCCGTCACCGCCGCCGAGCAGGTTCGTGCCCGCCCAGGACCGCACGCGCAGCGCACGCGCGGTGAACATCGGTGCGAGCACGGTGCGCAGCAGAGTCTCGCCCGTCTTGCCGTCCGATCCGGCGTACGGGAGGCCACGTTCGAGAGCCAGCTCGTGCAGCGCCGGCAGGCGGATCCCCGGCGACGGCGTGAAGTCCACGAACGGGCAGCCGGCGAGCAGGGCCGCGTATGCCGCCAGCGAGCTCGGCGGCAGGACCGCCCGGTCCGGCGAAGCCAACGCGGAGCGCAGCGCCGCGAGCGTGTCGTGGGCCGGGACGTGCGGCACCGGCGGCTCGGTCGACGACACGTTCACCACGACCACCCGCGCCAACCGGTGCCGCGACCGGAAGTCCGCGATGTCCGCCGCGAGCCGGTCGGCGGCGGACGCGAGGGACCCCGCGTGCGTCGCCGGGTGGTAACCGTCCCGAATGGACGCGTCGACGCCGCGCAGGCCCGCCGCCGTCGCGGTCAGCACCTGGTGCGGGATCAGCCCCGACTCGGCCAGCTGCTCCGCACGTTTGTCCAGCGCCGTGCACGCGATGTCGTGCCCGCCGACGACGAGGTTCTCCCATCCGACCAGGCCGAGACCCGTGAACGGCGGCCGCTCGGTGACGCAGCCGGTCGGCTCGGTCAGCCCTGCCCGCAGCGCCAGCAGCCCGGTCACCGCGGTGGTGGCCACCGACCCCCGAGCTCCGACCAACCACAACCCGGTCGGTTCGTTCGCTCCCATGTGCGGACCCCTTTCCAGCCAGTATGGGGTGACACCGGTGGGCTGGCGACACGGTGCGGGGCGTCGCCAGCCCACCGGCCGTACTAACGGGTCATCCATTCACCGCCCGCGGTAGCGCGGCCACGCCGTTGACGGAGCCGATGACCGCGTTGCCGTCCCGCTCGAGGACCGACCGGACGTCCGCGTCGCCCACGAGCGTGTCGTCCCTCGCGAGTGTGACGAACGTGCCCAGGTAGCGCACGGCCTTGCGGTCGTTGCCGGTCGCCTCGGCCTTGCGCGCCTTGGTGACCAGCCGCGACAGCTGCGTGTACGCCGAGAGCGACAACCGGTTGGTCGCCCGGAAGCGGTCCACCAGTTGGCCGATGTCCCGCAGCGACGTGGTCGTCGTGAAGGACAGCGACTGGCCCGTGGTGTTGCCCGCGTTGTCGGTGGCGGTCACCGTGAACCCGTGAGCGCCGAGCGGCAGCTGGTACAACGCCACCGCGCGGCCGGAGGTGACCGCCTCGCCGTCGAGTGCACCGGTCACAGTGGACAGACCGGACGTGGCGTCCTCGGCGTGCCACGACAGCACCACGTCCGTGGCGTCGCCGTAGACCCGCCCGTCGGCCACCCCGGCCACCAGCAGCGTCGGGCGTGAGCCGTCGATCTTGATCGTCGCGGCCTTCTCCGCCTCGACGTTGCCGGCCTTGTCGCTCGCCCGGTACAGCAGCGTGTGCTCACCGTCCCCCGTCACGGAGACCGTGTCGGTGTACGGCGTCCACCCGCCACCGTCCAACTTGTACTCGATGTGGTCGACGCCCTGGCCGGTGTCGGTCGCGGCCAGCCCGACCGGGACGGTGCCCGGGTGCCAGCCGGACGGGCCGGGGTCGGCGAACGTGGCGGTGGTGACCGGCGCCGTCTCGTCCGCTATCTCCTTGATCTGGATGTCGCGGAAGAAGACGTCGTCACCGTCGCCGTGGTTCTGGAGGCCGACGAACCCCTGGGTGAGGTCACGCGCGGGATCGGTGCTCACGAAGTCGTTGATCAGCACCCCGTTGAGGTAGACCTTGATCGTCTGGCCAGCCACGACGATCTCGTAGTCGTTCCACTCACCCGGTGGGTTCAGCGCCTCGTCGCGGGCCGCGAGATCCGCCGACTGGAAGTCGTAGATCGCGCCGGTGGTCTTCTCGTCCGCGTCCGTGGCGTCGATCTGGATCTCGTAGCCCTCGTTCACCGCGACCCACGGGTCGTCGCCCGGCTCCGGGTAGCCCACGAAGATGCCGGAGTTGTCGTCGCCGGCCATCTTCCAGTCCAGCTTCAGGCTGTAGGCATTGAACTCCTCGCCGAACGACAGCAGGCCCATGCCGCCCACCGACTTGATCGAGCAGTCCTCCTGCGGCTCGAAGCTGCCCGGACCGGCCTGGTTCCAGCCCTCGAGGCTCGCCGCCGTGCCGTCGAACAGGCTGCGGTAGCCCTCGTCCGGCGGCGTCGGCTGGCACTCCTGCGGACCGCCGCCACCGTCGGACACGCCCGGACCCTCGACCTGGATGTTGTCCACATCGAACAGTCCACCCGTGCCGGTGCCGGAGAACGTCAGGTACAGCGGGCCGGTGCCACCGGGATCGGTGAGCGGTGCCGGCGGGATGTCGACGTAGTTGTCCCAGCCGCCGGTGTTGGCCACCTGCACGGTCTGCACCACCGGGCCGTCGACCGCGTCCTTGCGCACGGTGATCGTGCCGCCCGCACCACCGGAGCTCACCCGGTAGCCGATCGCGTCGACACCGGTCAGGTTGACCGGGTCGAACTTGATCCAGTCGCCGTCGTCGATGAAGCCGACCCGCTTGCCGCCGCTCGCGTCACCCTGGTTGACGACCTGCGTGCCGTTGTTCTCGGTGTGGAACTCGGCCTGCTTCAGCTTGGGCTGCAACGTGATCTCGTCCTCGCCGGTCAGCGCCGGGGCGCCGGACGCGCCGTTGTCGGTGTACCTGGCGTTGACGACACCGAACACGTTCGCGTCGAGCCCGTGGCCCTCGTCGGCCGGGGTCTCGATCACACCCTCACACCCAATCGCCCGGGACAGCGGGTGGCCGTGGCTGTCGTGCCCGAGGATGTACTCGACGACGACCTTCGAGCAGTCGATCGTGCCGTCCTCGGGATCGGTCACCGTGACCTGGAACGGAACCGTGTCGCCGTAGCCGAAGAACCCGCCGTTCGGCGGCAGGTCCAGCGCGACCTCCGGCTCGGTGTTGCCCGACGTGACCACGACGCTCGCGGCGCCGGTCAGCCCGGTCGGGTCGGTCACCGACAGGTGCGCGGTGTACTGGCCGACGGCGTCGTAGGTGTGCGACACCGGGCCCTCCTCGGTGGAGTCGGTGGTGCCGTCCCCGTCGAAGTCCCACGCGTAGGTGAGGTCGCCGCCGTCCTCGTCGATCGTCCCGGTCGGGTCGAAGTTGACCGTCAGCGGAGCCGGCCCGGAGGTCTTGTCCGCCCTCAGCACGACCTCGGGCGTGCGGTTGCCCTTCGTGTAGTCGATCCGGTACACCGCCGAGTCCTCGGACCCGCCGAAGTAGCCGCTGCCGTAGTCCAGCACGTACAGCGAGCCCTCCGGCCCGAACTCGATGTTCATCGGCCGGGTCAGGGTCATCGAGTCGAAGAACGGCTGGATCGCGCCGCGCTCGCCGTTCGGGCCGACGTCGATCGTCTTGATCCAGCCGCGGTCCCACTCGTAGGCGAAGTTCTTGCCGTCGTAGTACTCGGGGAACTTCGTCGGCGAGTCGAGGTCCGGGTCGTGGCGGTACACCGGGCCGCCCATCGGTGACTCGCCGCCCGTACCGAACTCCGGCACCGAACCGCCGTCGTAGGGGATCCAGGCCGGCTGCGCGGGCGGCAGGTCGAGGCGGCCCGTGTTGTTCGGGCTCCCGTTCTTCGGCGCCGCGCAGTCGAACGCCTCCCCCGACTCGCCCGTGGCGAAGTCGTAGTCGACGAACGGCTGGTTGTCGCCCACGCAGTATGGCCAGCCGTAGTTGCCCGGACCCTTGATCAGGTTGAACTCCACGG
The DNA here is from genome assembly GCF_050699935.1 of Actinophytocola sp. Classification (NCBI taxonomy): domain Bacteria; kingdom Bacillati; phylum Actinomycetota; class Actinomycetes; order Pseudonocardiales; family Pseudonocardiaceae; genus Actinophytocola; species Actinophytocola sp. The sequence goes on along the minus strand of NZ_JBOHGB010000133.1, from coordinate 15,175 downwards.
TGCCGCCGGGGCCCCGCGCGGGGTCGGCCGCGCCGGCGTCCGGACCGTAGTCGCCGAGGTAGATCCAGCCCGTCTCCTTGTCCACCGCGAACCGGAACGGGTTGCGAAAGCCCATCGCGTAGATCTCCGGGCGGGTCTGCTCGGTGCCCGGCGCGAACAGGTTGCCCTCGGGGATCGTGTAGCTGCCGTCGTCGGCCACGGTGATCCGCAGCAGCTTGCCGCGCAGATCGTTGGTGTTGGCCGACGAGCGCTGCCCGTCGAACACCGGGTTGCGGTCGGCACGCTCGTCGATCGGCGTGTAGCCGTCCGAGGCGAACGGGTTGGTGTCGTCCCCCGTGGACAGCAGCAGGTTGCCGGCGGCGTCGAAGTCGATCTCGCCGCCCGCGTGGCAGCAGATGCCACGGTCGGTGCCCACTCGCAGGATCTGCTGCTCGCTGCCGAGGTCGAGGGAGCCCTGCTCGGTCAGCGTGAACCGGGACAGCTGGTTGTGCCCCTTGAACGGCTCGAAGTCCGCCGGGGTCCCGGTCTCCGGCGCGTCCCCGGCCGGGGTGTCCAGCGGGGGCGCGTAGTACAGGTAGACCCAGCGGTTGGTGGCGAAGTTCGGGTCGATCGCCACGCCCTGCAGGCCGTCCTCGTCGTGGTTGTAGACGGGGATCTGGCCGGCCAGCGTGGTCGTCGCCTCCGGCGTGGTCAGCCACACCCGGCCGTCACGCGACGTGTGGATCACCTTGCGGTCGGGCAGCACGGCCAGCGCGATCGGCTCGCCGGTGCTCGGCTCGCCCTTGGCCAGCGTGATCTGGTCGAAGTCGGCGTCGACCGGCGGGTCGTCCGGGCCGGTGTTCGGCGTGCAGTCGGCCGCCTCGAGGCCGGCCGCATACCTGATGCCGCCCGCGAGGTGGGTGCGGAACTCCGGCTCGCCGTAGGACTCGATGGTGTGGCCGCCGCCGGTGTACCAGGACCGGCCCTCGCCCTGGGGGTGGCACCACATGATCGGGTGGTCACCCATCGCGTCGCCGCCCGGGTCGTAGGTGGACTCGTCGAGCGAGGCGAGGACCTGCACCGAGCTGCGCGGGTTGGTCCGGTAGTTGTACCACTCGTCGGTCCGGGTCCAGTTCGCCGGAAGTTCCCCGGTGGCCGGGTGTTCGTGGGTCTCCACGTTCACCGTGGCCTGCTGGATCGCCGGGTGCGACTGGAAGTACGCGCCGACGAGCTGGCCGTACCAGGGCCAGTCGTACTCGGTGTCGGCCGCGGCGTGCACGCCCGCGTAGCCGCCGCCGGCGGAGATGTAGCTCTCGAACGCGGCCTGCTGCTCGGCGTTGAGGACGTCGCCGGTCGTCGAGAGCCACACGACGGCGGAGTAGCGGGCGAGGTTCTCGGCCGTGAACGCCCCCGCGTCCTCGGTCGCCTCGACGGCGAACCCGTGCTCCGCGCCGAGCGCCTGGATGGCGGAGATGCCGGCGGGGATGGAGTCGTGCCGGAACCCCGCGGTCTTGGAGAACACCAGGACGGTGGGATCCTCAGGCTGTGCGGCCGGCTCGGCCGAGGCGACCCCCAGCCCGGTCAACAGCGCCAACGTGCCGATCGCGAGACGCGACGCACCGCGTAGTCCCCGTCTCACCCCAGGTGGTTTTATCCGATGCTTGTCCGCTCTGTTCCCTCGCACTGGTACTTTTCTCCTTGTCTCACCGAAATGGGGACCGCGAAGAGGGGTTGATGCTCCTTTCCGTGTTCGCGGCGCCGCCGGACGTAACGGGTCTGGCGGCGCCGCCTTTCTCCGTCAGCGGGTGCCGTACAGGTATTCGAGCGCCAGCTGGTCCAACTTCTCCGCGTGCGCGCCGCGGCCCGCCGCCTCGGTCGTGTCCAGCTCCTCGGCTCGCAGGTCGGCGAGGCTCTCGCCGGGCGCGAGCGTGGGCACGGACAGCTGGCCGACACGGCTGTCGGCCAGCGCGGCGGCCACGTCCGGGTCGGCCCGGAACGCCCGGGACTTTGCCGCGAGGATCAGGTAGTTGCGCATGCACGCCGCCGCCGACGCCCACACGCCCGACTCGTCCTCGGTGCGCGCGGGCTTGAAGTCGAAGTGCCGCGGGCCGTCATAACTTCCGCGCCCGCCGGCGCCAGATGCACCAACACTGTGTTCGAGCAAATCGACGAGCGCGAACGCGCTTTTCACGTCGCCGTTGCCGAATCTCAGGTCCTGGTCGTATCTCGGTCCGTTCTGACCGTTCAGATCGAGGTGGAACAGCTTTCCGTGCCACAGCGCCTGGGCATATCCGTGCACGACCGACATCCCGGCCATCTGCTCGTGGCCGACCTCCGGGTTGAGGCCCACCCGGTCCGGCTCCTCCAGCTCGCCGATGAACGCGATCGCGTGCCCGATCGTCGGCAGCAGGATGTCGCCGCGCGGCTCGTTGGGCTTGGGCTCCAGCGCGAAGCGGATGTCGTAGCCCTGCTCGCGGACGTAGGCGCACAGGATGTTGACCGACTCGGCATACCGGTCGAGCGCGGCGCGGACGTCCTTGTTGAACGGCGACTCCGCGCCCTCACGCCCGCCCCACATGACGTAGGTGCGGGCACCCAGCTCGGCCGCGAGGTCGAGGTTGCGCAGCACCTTGCGCAGGGCGAACCGCCGCACGTCGCGGTCGTTGGCGGTCAGCGCGCCCTCGCGGAACACGGGGTGGGTGAACAGGTTCGTGGTGGCCATCGGCACCACGAGCCCGGTCGAGTCCAGCGCCTTGCGGAAGCTCGCGATCCGGCTCGCCCGATCCGAGTCCGCCGCCCCGAACGGGATCACGTCCTCGTCGTGGAAGCTCACGCCCCACGCGCCGAGCTCGGCGAGCTTCTCGACCGCGTGCGCGGGATCCATCGGCTCGCGGGTGGCGACGCCGAACGGGTCGACGCCCCGCCAGCCGACCGTCCACAATCCGAAGCTGAACCTGTGCTCCGGCCTGGGTGTGTAGTCGCTCATGCGCTACCTCCCGTCTCGATCGCGGTCCAGGCCGAGCCACGGTCGGCGCTGCGCTCGACCGCCTCGAGCACCCGCTGCACCCGTAGACCGTCCGCAAAGGACGGACGCGGGTCCGAGCCGTCCGCGATCGCCCGGACCAGGTCGACGACCTCGTGGGTGAACGTGTGCTCGTAGCCCAGCAGGTGCCCCGGGGGCCACCAGGCACCGACGTAGGGGTGCGTCGGCTCGGTGACCAGGATCCGCCGGAACCCGGCCGCGTCGCCATTCGACGGACCGGCGGACCCGTCGTAGTACGACAGCTCGTTCATGGACTCGAAGTCGAACGCGATGCTCCCGAGCGAGCCGTTGACCTCCACCCGCATGGCGTTCTTGCGGCCGAGCGCGAACCGGGTGGCCTCAAAGCTCGCCACCGCCCCGTTCGCGAACCGGCCGAGGAACAGCGCCGCGTCGTCCACCGTGACGTCGTCGAGCTCGCCGGTGTCTGTCGGTCGCTTGTGGACGAACGTGTTCGTCACCGCGGCCACGCCGGTGAGCAGGTCGCCGACGAGGTACTGCGTGGCGTCGACGATGTGCGCGCCGAGGTCGCCCAGCGCGCCCGAGCCCGCCTTGTCCTTGCGTAGCCGCCAGGCCATCGGCGCCTGCTCGTCGGAGAGCCAGTCCTGCAGGTACACCGCGCGAACGTGCCGCACGGTGCCGATCCGGCCCTCCTCGACGAGCTTGCGCGCGTAAGCGATGGCCGGCACCCGCCGGTAGTTGAAGGCGACCATCGACCGGACGCCCCGGGTGGCGGCCTCGGTCGCGGCCGCCACCATCTCCTCGGCCTCGGCGACGCTGTTGGCGAGCGGCTTCTCGCACAGCACGTGCTTGCCGGCCGCGAGCGCCGCGATGGCGATCTCCGCGTGCGTGTCACCCGGCGTGCAGATGTCGACCAGCGCCACGTCGTCGGACGCCACGACCTCGCGCCAGTCGGTCGCCACGCTCGCGAAGCCGTACTTCGCGGCCGCGGCCTTGGTCCGGACGAGGTCACGCCCGCCGAGGACGGCGAGGCGGGGAACCATCGGCAGGTCGAAGAATCTGTGCGCGCTCCGCCAGGCGTGGGAGTGCACGGCTCCCATGAACGCGTGGCCGACCATGCCGACCCCGAGCTGACCCCCGCTGCCCTCTGTCATCGCTCACCCTCCGTGTCGCCTGTGACTGTCAACTCGCACTCCGCTCTCGTTCTCCTCCCGGTCAGGAGTCGAAGCCGATGTCCAGGTACGAGTCGACGTTCTCCTTGGTCACCACGGCCGAGTAGGTGGTGATGAACGCGGGGATCTCGTGCTCGGCGAAGTCAGCGACGCCCTTGTTCTGGCCGAGCAGCCGGGCGAGCGAGATCGCGGTGGACGCCATCGACGGGCTGTACAGGACGGTCGCCTTGATGACCTGGTTGTCCGCCTTGATGATGTCCATCATGTCCTTCGAGCCGGCGCCGCCGACCATGATGAACTCGTCCCGGCCGGCCGCGTCGATCGCGGCCATCACGCCGAGGCCCTGGTCGTCGTCGTGGTTCCACAGGGCGTCCAGCTTGGTCGCACCCTGCAGCAGGTTCGCGGTCTGCTGCTCGCCGGACTCCGCGGTGAACTGGGCGGAGACCCGCGGCCCGACCCGGAAGCCGTTACGCTGCAAGGCATCCCGGAAGCCCCTGCTCCGGTCCTGGGTCAGCGGCAGCGAGTCGATGCCGGCCACCTCGCCGATGATCGGGTTGGCCACGTTCTTGGACCTCATCTGCTCGGCGATGTAGTCGCCGGCGTTGACGCCCATCCGGTAGTTGTCGCCGCCGATCCAGGTGCGGTACGCGAGCGGCGTGTCGAACACCCGATCCAGGTTGATCACGGGGATGTTCTGGTCCATGACCTCCTGCGCGGTGGCGGTCAGCGCCTTGCCGTCGAAGGGCAGGATGACGAGCACGTCGGGCTCGCCCTGGACCAGCGTCTCGACCTGGGCGATCTGCTGGTTGACGTCATTGGTGCCCTCGGTGATGTTCAGCGTCACGTCTTCGAAGGCGTCGGCCTGCGCCTGCGCGTTCTTGGTGATCGCGGCGATCCACCCGTGGTCGGCCGCCGGCGCGGAGAAGCCGATCGTGACCTCCTTGCCGGGCTGGTCGTTGTCGCCACCGCCGGCGGCCACCTGGTTGCTGTCTTCGCCGCCTACGGGCTCGTTGGACGTGCAGCCGACGACGAGCGTGCCCGCGCCGAGCGCGGAGGCGCCGAGGAGGAACCGGCGGCGGGCGAGGGACGGGACTCGGGACATGGGAACTCCCTTGGCTGTCTGGAATGGACGGTTACGGCGTGGATTTGTTGCCGAACTAGGTTTTCCGTGTCCGGGTGGTGTAGGACTGAAGCAGCACCGCGGCGACGATGATCGCGCCCTTGACGATGTTCTGGACGGCGGTGGGGATGAAGTTCTGGGAGAAGACACTGTTCAACACGGTGAAGATCAGCACGCCGATGAGCGTGCCGACCAAGGTGCCGCGACCGCCGGACAGCAGTGTGCCGCCGATGACGACCGCCGCGATCGCGTCCAGCTCGTAGAACTGCCCGTTGGTCGAGCCGCCCGAGGTGGTGCGGGCGATGGTGATGAGCGCGGCGATGCCGCAGCACAGGCCGGCGAGCGCGTACACGTAGGCGGTTTGCCGCGTGACGTTGATGCCGGCCAGGCGGGCGGCCTCGGCATTGCCCCCGACCGCGAACGTGCGGCGGCCGAACGTGGTGCGGTTGAGCAGCACCCAGCCGGCCGCGTACACCACGACCAACATCCAGATCACCACCGGAATGCCGATCAGGTCGCCGCGGAAGAACTCGAGGAAGTCCAACACCTTCACGGTCTGGGTCTCCCCGTTGGACAGCCGCTCGGCAAGCCCGCGGGCCGCCGCGTACATGGCGAGCGTCGCGATGAAAGGCACCACGCGGCCGTACGCGATCAGCACGCCGTTGATCAGCCCCGCACCCAGGCCGACCGCGAGCGCGCAGGCCACCATCACCCACAGACCGTAGGACTGGGTGGCGAGGGTGGTGGCCCAGACGCTGGCGAGCGCGACCATCGAGCCGACGGACAGGTCGATGCCGCCGGAGATGATCACGAACGTCATGCCGACGCTGACCACACCGATCGCCGCGGCCAGGCGCAGCATCGTGGAGACGTTTCCCGGGGACAGGAACCCGTCGGGGTTGGAGAGGTAGCCGACCACGCACAGCGCGACGAGCACGCCGACCAGGACGGCCAGCTGGATGTCCAGCCGCAGCCCGCTGGGCGTGCGCACGCCACCAGTCGGTCCGGTCTGGACGGACTCGCCCTCGATGACCGACTTCCGCTCGGAGTCCACAGTGGACTTCTCGCCCAGGTCACTCACGGTGCATCCCGCCTCACGTCATCACCTCGCTGCCTTCCATGACCATGTCGAGCACCGCCGCCTCGGTGAGCTCACTCGCCGGCGCCTCGGCGAGCAGGCGGCCCTCACGCATCACCAGCACCCGGTCGGACAGGCCGAGCACCTCCGGCACCTCGCTGGAGACCAGGACCACGGCGACCCCCGCCGCCGCGAGCTCGTGGATCAGCCGGTACAGCTCGGTCCGCGCGCCCACGTCGACGCCGCGGGTCGGCTCGTCCAGCAGCAGCACCTTGCAGTCGCGCACCAGCCAGCGGGCCACCACGGCCTTCTGCTGGTTGCCGCCGGACAGGGTGCGCATCACCCGCCGCGGGTCCGCCGGGCGCAGGTCGAGCCGCTCGAGCGTGGCGCGCGAGTCGCGCAGCTCCCGGCCGCGGTCGCTGAACCCGGCAGTGCTGTAGTCCGGCAGGCTCGCCAGCACCACGTTGTTGGCCACCGACTGGTCGAGCAGCAGGCCCTGGCTCTTGCGCTCCTCCGGCGCCAGCCCGATCCCGGCCGCCACCGCGGCGGGCACGCTGCCGGGGCGCAACCGCTTGCCGTTCACCGTGACCGTGCCGGCGTCGGCCTTGCGCGCGCCGAACACGGTCTCCAGGATCTCGCTGCGGCCCGCGCCGACCAGGCCCGCGATGCCGAGGATCTCCCCGGCGCGCACGGTGAAGCCGACGTCGACGAACTCACTCGCCCGGGTCAGCCCCTCGACGTGCAGCACCTCGTTCGAATTGTCCACAGTGGACACTTCGCGACGCGGGAAGACCGCCTCCACCATCCGCCCCGACATGAGGTTGACGAGCTCGTTCGTCGGCGTGTCCGCGGCGAGTCCGGACGCCACGGTCCGGCCGTCCTTGAGCACGGTGACCCGGTGCCCCACCCGGCGGATCTCCTCCAGGCGGTGGGAGATGTAGACGACCGCGACCCCCTCGGCGGTCAGCTCGGCCACGATCCGGAACAGGTTGTCGACCTCGTCGGCGGCGAGCGCGGCGGTCGGCTCGTCCATGACGATCAGCCGGGCGTCGTGCACCAGCGCGCGGGCCATCGAGACCAGCTGCTGGCCGGCCGAGGACAGCAGCGCGACCTCGCGGCCGGCCGGTATCTCCGGGTGGCCGAGCCGGCGCATCAGGGCGCGCGCCTCGTTGCGCATCCGGCGCCGCTGCGGGAAGCCGAGCACGGCCGGCTCGCGGCCGAGGAAGATGTTCTCCGCCACCGAGACGCCGTCGACCAGGTCCAGCTCCTGGTACATGGTGGCGATGCCGATGTTGAGCGCGGCGACCGGCGAGCCGAGCGAGACCGGACTGCCGCGCCAGACGATCTCGCCCTCGTCCGGCTGGTGCGCGCCGGAGAGAACCTTGATCAACGTTGACTTGCCGGCACCGTTCTGGCCGAGCAGGCAGTGCACCTCGCCGGCGCGGACCTCGAGGTCCACCCCGTCCAGCGCGCGCACGCCGGGGAAGGTCTTGACGATGCCGGTCATCGTCAGCAAGACCTCGGCCGTCTCGTCGGGACCGGTTCCGACCTCACTCACGCGGGCGCCTCCTCGTCGTCTGCTTGGCCCGTGGGCACGACGGTCGGGTCGTCGAGGACGCGGCGCAGTGCCGCGAGCGCGCCGCCGGTGGTCGCCGCGGTGAACCCGAGTTGCGAGCCGACCACGCGGGCACCGCCCGCGCCGGGCGCCAGCACGTTCGCGACGACCTCGTTGCGAATGGGCTCGACGAGCCACTCGGGCAGCGCGGCGAAGTACCCGCCGAGCACGACGACGGCCGGGTTGAGCAGGTTGACCAGGATCGAGACGCCCAGCCCCAGCGCGGTGCCGATCTGGTGCAGGGCGTCGAGCGTGCGGCGGTCGTGCTGCTCGGCGCGCGCCCGGACGATGCGCATCCGCTGGTCGAGGTCGAGCGTCGGATCGCGGACCGGGTCGTCGGGGTCGGCGCACGCGTGCAGGAGGGCGCCGAGGCCGACCTGGGTCTCCCAGCAGCCGCGCCGCCCGCAGGAGCAGTACGGTCCGAGCGGGTCCATGGCCATGTGCCCGATCTCGCCGGCGAAGCCGCTCGAGCCGCGGATCAGCCGGCCGCCGGCGATCACGCCGCCGCCGATGCCGAAGTCGCCGGTGAGGTAGACGAGGTCGGTGATCCGGTGCTCGGGGTCCCCGCTCAGCACGGCCAGCTCGGCCTCGGCACCCAGGTTCGCGTCGTTGTCCACCGCGATGCGGTCCAGGGGCAGCCCGGTGCGCGCGGCGAGCCCGTCCGCGACGGCGACGTCCCGCCAGCGCAGCCGCGGCGCGAACGTCACGGTGCCGGAGTCCCGGTCGACGAGGCCCGGCACGGAGACGGTGACCCCGACCGGCGGCCCGACGACGTCCCTGACCTCCGCGATCGCGGTCCTCGCGAGCTCGGCGAGCTGGTCGATCGCGCGCTCGGGCCCGATGCCCGGCACGTCGCAGGCGACCCGGCGGCGGAGCAGCGGCTCGCCGGACAGGTCGGCGACGGCCACGCCCACGTGCCCGACGTGCACGTCCAGCCCGACGCCGCAGACGCTCGTTGGCCGCAGGTCGACGAGCTGGCCGGGCCGGCCCTGGCCGCCCGCGGAGATGCCGGCGAAGTGCACGAGGCCGCGTAGCTCGAGGTCGGTGACCAGGCTGGAGACGGTGGCCTTGGACAGTCCGGAGCGGACCGCGAGCTGAGCCCGGGACAGCGCGCCGTGCTCGCGGAGGGTCCGCACCAGAAGCGCGAGATTCCCTCGGCGCAGACCGGCCTGGTCCACGGGTCGGCTCTGGCCCACCGGCGGTACCCCACTTCGTTGAGTGCCCGATCGAAATTCGGTGCGCTAACTCACATGGAAGCGTCCCGTAGCGTCAATGATGGTCGCAATACCCCGTTTAGGGCAACATCTGGATCGATCTTTCGAGTTGTGCAGTCAAAAGTTCGACCATTTCTGCGCGAAGTGCCGAACTCTAACCAGAACCCGAACCCCAACGGCCAACCCCCAACAACGACCGGCCCTCGCGACTCCCCCACTCCCGACCGCGAGTCCCCCGTTCACGACGGCGAGTTCCCGGTTCGGAACGGGGAACTCGCAGTCCGGAACGGTGGACTCGCTGGATCGGAACGTTGGACTCGCGGTCCGGAACGTTGGACTCGCGGTCCGGAACGTTGGACTCGCGGTCCGGAACGTTGGACTCGCGGTCCGGAACGTTGGACTCGCGGTCCGGAACGTTGGACTCGCGAGCTGGAGCGGGGGACTCGCGGTGTCAGGTGACGGCGGTGAAGGCTCGGTCGGTGGCCGACCATGCCGCGCCCGTGACGCCGGCCAGCTCGCCCAGCTCCGACAGCACGATCGGCAGGTTCCCGGTGGCGAGCGGCAGCGACCGCCGGTACACCGAGCTGCGCACCTCGGCGAGCAGCGGGTGGCCCAGCCGGGACACCCCGCCACCGATCACGACCATGCCCGGGTTGAGGAAGCTCACCAGCGAGGCGACCACGTGCCCGAGCCGCCGCCCGCCCTCGCGGACCAGGTTCGCGGCCGCGAAGTCGCCGGCCACCGCAGCCTCGCCGACGTCCTGCGCGGTCAGCTTGCCGCGCTGGGTGAGCGCCTCGGCGAGCATGGCCGACCGGCCGCTGCGGGCCAGCGTCAACGCGTCGCGGGCCAGCGCCGCGCCGCCGAAGTACGCCTCCAGGCAGCCGACCTCACCGCACGCGCAGGCCGGGCCGTAGTCGTCGAGCCGGATGTGGCCGATGTCGCCCGCGGTGCCGGCGACCCCGCGGTACACCCGGCCACCGAGCACGATGCCGCACCCGATACCGGTGCCGACCTTCACGAAGATCAGGTCGTCGAGGGACCGCGCGACGCCGGCGTGCCGCTCGCCCAGCGCCATCACGTTCACGTCGTTGTCCACGGTGACCGGGACGCCCCACTTGCCGGCGAGCTCGTCGCGCACGGGGTAGCGGTCCCAGCCGGGCATGATCGGCGGCGCGACCGGCATGCCGTCGCGGAAGCTGACCGGGCCGGGCAGGCCGATGCCGGCGCCGATGATGCGGCCGGGTGCCTTGTCCCGCACGCGGTTGACGAGGTCCACGACCAGGCCGAGCACCGGGACCGGGCCGAGCCGGACCTCGCAGTCCTCGCTCTCGTTGGCCAGCACCTCGCAACGGCTGTCGGTGATCGCCACGTTCACCGACGTGGCCCCGACGTCGGCGGCCACGAACCGCAGATCGTCGGCGAGGTGTACGAGCGTCGAGCGCCGGCCGCCGCGGCTCGCCGCCGGGCCGCCGATCTCCACCAGACCCGTGTCCACGAGCCGGGTCAGCTCACCGGTCAGCTTCGCCCGCGGCAGCTCGAGCCGCTCGCCGAGCGCCACCCGGGACATCGGCCCCTCATCCCGCAGCAGCGCCAGAAGCCTCGACTGTTGGCGGGAGCGAACGCCCGGCTGCTGGCCGGCAGTGGGTGCGGTCATGACTGTTCCGCCTCCCCGGAATTAACCCTTGTGGTCACCGTGGTTTGGTGCCGTCCAGTTCGACACGTACTTGTCGCTGGGTTGCGTCCCGTTCCCCTTGGGTGCGGTTGGCAGGCACGCCAATCTTTCTCCGTCAATTTAACCCCCGTCGCGTTCGGGCGGACGTAGACTTCGGCGCTCCGCGACCCCGGTCCCCACCTGGCCGCGGTGTGACTCGACAACCCTGGACCTTTTGGAGATGCACATGGCGGCGAAGTTCGAGATCTACACGGACGCCAAGGGCGAGTTCCGGTTCCGGCTGAAGGCCGGCAACGGTGAGATCGTGGCGACCGGCGAGAGCTACAAGACCAAGTCGGGCGTGATCAACGGCGTGGACGCGGTCAAGCGCGCCGCGGCCGAGGCGGACATGGACGACCGGACCGGCGAGAAGGCCACCGCCTGACCGTTCGCCGCCGCTCGCGGATTTCACTCCGACGGGGGCTTTACCGGCTCGTTGCTGGTAAAGCCCCCGCCGTTCGTCGGCCGGAGGGTCGGCGCGAGCGAAGTCGACCTTGGCCCTAGGCTGACCCCCGTGCGTCACGCAACCGTCAGGTTCGTTCCCGCCTTCGTCGTGTCGCTGTGTGCGCTGGTCATCATGTCCGTACTGGCCGCTCCTGGAGCGTCCGCCGGGCAGCGACAGCCCCGCAAGACCCAACCGCAGGAGCAGCGGGGCGCCTGCCAGGCCCGCCAACTGCCCCCGGCGCCGATCGACACGTCCGAGGAGCCGAAGCCCGGGGAACCCAGCCCGGAGCCGCTGCCGATTCCGGACAACCCGGTCGGGGGTCCCCGATTGGGGAATTGCGGCATCGTGCGGCCTGACGGCGCACCGGCCCCGCCCGGCGGCATCAGCGCGGCCACGTGGGCGATCACGGACCTCGACAGCGGTGACGTGCTGGCCGCCAAGGACCCGCACGCGCGCGAGCGGCCGGCGTCGCTGATCAAGAACCTGCTGGCGATCGTGGTGATCAAGGAGCTGCGGCCGGACACCAAGGTCAGGGGCACGCAGGCGGACGCGAACCAGGAGGGCACGAAGGTCGGCATCGGCCCCGGCGGGGCCTACACGGTCGACCAGCTGCTGCACGCGCTGATCATGCGGTCGGGCAACGACGCGGCCTGGGCGCTCGCCCGCGCGCTCGGCGGCCTCGACGTGGCGCTGGAGAAGATGAACGCGCTGGCCCACGAGCTCGGTGCGCTCGACACCCGCGCGGCCACGCCGTCGGGCCTCGACGGGCCCGGCATGACGACCTCGGCTTACGACCAGAGCCTGATCATGCGGGCCGCGATGAAGTACGACGAGTTCGCCGAGGCCGCGGCCACCCGGTCTATCCAGTTCCCGGGCCACAGCGGCCAGCCGTCCTTCCAGGTCGACAACGACAACCAGCTGCTCGACAGCTACGAGGGCTTCCTCGGCGGCAAGACCGGCTTCACCGACGACGCCCGGCACACGTACGTGGGCTGCGCCGAACGCGATGGCCGGCGGCTCACGGTGGTACTGCTGCGCGGTGAGCGCAACCCGGAGCCACTCGCCGAGCAGGCCCGGAAGCTTCTGGACTACGGCTTTCGGTTGGCGGCCAAGGATGTCAAGCCGGTCGGCGAGCTGGTCGCCCGCGCGCCGGATGCCCAGCCCAAGCAGGACGCGAGCCCGAACGAGGGCGAGGAGAGCGACGCCGTCAGCGACCCGGTGAACGCGGCCGGCACGGTGCCGCCCGAGCCCGAGCGCTCCGCGTTCGGCAACGTCGGCCTGCCGCTGGTGGCGCTCGCCGGGGTGGGCGCCATGGTCACGATGGCCATGTGGTTCCGCCGCCGCCGAGCCCGCATAGCCCGCGCCAACCGCACCCTCTAGCCCCGCGAGGCCCCACTCCGGCACGCGAGTCCCCGGCTCCCGCACGCGAGTCCCCGGTTCGCCCGCGTGTTCAACACCCGCGACCGGCGAGTTCAACGCTCGCGGATCCGGAGCACTGAAACACCGGTACGGAACGTTGGACATGCGCAGCCGGAGTGTTGGACTCGCGGGACCGGAACGTTGGACTCGCGCGCGGGAGCGGAGGACTCGCGTGCCGGAGTGGGGGACTCGCGGCGAGGCCGGGTGGGTCAGCGGGGGCGGGAGCGTTTGCGCCACAGGAGGCCGAGTAGGGCGCCCGCGCCGAGCAGGCCCGCCGCGTCGCGTGCTCGCGGGCCGGTGCGGACCTGCAGGACCGGGCGGATGACCGCCGGCGGCGGCGGATTCGGCATGGCCGCGATCAGGTTCTCCCGTGCGGTGGCCGTCCATGCCGTGATGAACAGCAGGTAGCGCGCCACCAGGTTCGCGAACACCAGCAACCCCATGATCGGCCCGAACACGGCACCGGCCGGTGACGCGGTGACGCTCGCGAGGAACAGCGAGGCGGCCTGCTTGAGGATCTCGAACCCGATCGCCGCGGCGATCGCGCCGCGCACGGCCGACCGCGCGCTCACCTTCTCCCGGGGCAGCCGGGAGATCACCCACACGAAGACCACCCAGTTCGCGGTGAGCGCCAGCACGATCGTCGCCGCCCGCAGCAGGAACACCGCCCAGGCGTCGTCCTCCAGCCCTATCCAGTCGAGGAGCAGTGAGCCCAGCCCACTTCCCGCGGCGGTCAGCCCGAACGAGATCGCCAGCGCCAAACCCAGGCCCAGCAAGGAAAGCAGATCCGAGGCCGTCCGCCGCAGTATCGGCACCTGCTTGTACTCGATCCCCCACTGCGCGGTCAGCGCGTCGCGCAGGTTGCTCATCCAGCCGAGCCCCGAGTACGCGGCGATCAGCAGACCGAGTACGCCGACCGTGCCACGCGACTCGATCGCGGCGTCGACCAGGTCGGTGGTGATCTCGACGAGGCCGGACGGCACCGCGTCGGTGATCGTCTCCTTGAGGTTCTCCAGCTGGGTCGGGTTTCCGGCCAGCACGAACCCGACGACCGAGAACGCGATCATCAACAGCGGGAACAGCGACAGCACGCTGAAGTACGTGATCGCGGCGGCGTAGTGGTTCCCGTTCCGTGCGGTGAACTCGTCCTTGGCCCGCACCAGATGATCGAGCCACGGCCGTTTCGCACGTTGCCCGGCGAGCCAGGACTCCTTTTCCGCCACGGGTTTCACGCTATCCCGGCGAGTACCCGTCCGCAGCCCGAAACGCCTGTTCAGCCCGCGGAAGCCGGCACGAAGCCGATCTTGTCGTAGGCACGAGCGAGCGTCACCGAGGCGACCGCGCGGGCCCGCTCGGCGCCTCGGGCGAGGATCTTGTCCAGCTCAGCTGTGTCGTCGAGGTACTCGCGCACCCGTTCCTGGATCGGCGTCACGAAGTCCACGAGCGCCTCGCTGACGGCCTTCTTGAGGTCGCCGTACCCCTTGCCGGCGAACTCGTCCACGAGCCCGGCCAGCGGTCGGCCGGTGAGCGCGGAGTGGATCGCGAGCAGGTTCGACACCCCCGGCTTGCGCTCCGGGTCGTAGACGATCTCGCGGCCGGTGTCGGTGACCGCCGAGCGGATCTTCTTCGCGGACACCTTCGGATCGTCGAGCAGCTCCACGATGCCGCCGGGCGAGGACGAGGACTTGCTCATCTTCGCGGTCGGGTCCTGCAGGTCGTAGATCTTGGCTGCTTCGGAGAGGATGTAGGGCTCCGGCAGCCGGAACGTCTTGCCGAAGCGGGAGTTGAACCGCTGCGCGAGGTCGCGGGTGAGCTCGAGGTGCTGGCGCTGGTCCTCGCCGACCGGCACGTACTTCGCCTGATAGGCAAGGATGTCCGCGGCCTGCAGCGCCGGGTAGCCGAAGAGCCCCAGGCTGATCCGCTCCGCCTGCTGCTTGGCCGACTTGTCCTTGAACTGCGTCATCCGGCTGGCCTCGCCGAAACCGGTGAGGCACTGCATGATCCAGCCGAGCTGTGCGTGCTCGGGCACGTGGCTCTGCACGAACAGCGTGGCGCGCTCAGGGTCGATACCCAGCGCGAGCAGCTGCGCGGCCGAGACCCGGACGCGCTTGCGCAGCAGCTTGGGGTCGTGCTCGACGGTGATCGCATGCAAGTCGACCACGCAGTAGAACGTGTCGTAGTCCTCCTGCAGCGCGACCCACTGACGTATCGCGCCCAGGTAGTTGCCGAGGTGGAACGAGTCGGCGGTGGGCTGGATGCCGGACAGGACCCGCGGCCGGGCCTGCGATCGCGCCTCTGGTTGGGTCGACACGGGTCGGATTCTCGCAGAAGCGCCGGACCGGCCGGCGGCCACGTCAGGCCGCGCGCTCGCCGCCGCGCGGGTCGCCGGGCTGCTGGGCGACCGGCTGCGCGGTGCTCGTG
>NZ_JBOHGB010000132.1:0-20235 GCF_050699935.1 Actinophytocola sp. | reverse complement strand
AGCCGCAGCCACGCGGCGACGACCGCGTCGCCCGGTGGCCCGCCCTCCCGGGCCGCGAGCTCGGTGCGGGCCTTCTCCGCGGCACGGCGCAGGCGCATCGGCAGGGAGGACTCGAGCCGGCCGACCTCCGCGTCGACCTCCTCGACGCCCACGCTCAGCGCCCGCGGCCGGCGCAACCGCCGAAGCCGCCGCAGCCACATGGAGAACGCGACGAGCAGCAGGATCATCGCGGCGATCACGAACGAGGCCTGGACCAGCTCGAGCTCGTCGACGAGGTCGACCTGGAACGCGCTGTCGTCCGTCGGCGCGCCGCCGGACGAGATGCCGCCGCCGGTGCCCCGCTCGAGCGGAACGTCGCGCAGGCGGCCCGGCACCGCCGAGGTACCCCGCGCGGAGACGACCGCGAACAGGAACAACGCCGCGACCACACACAGTGCGGCGGCACGGGAGTTCCTCATCCCACGCAGCATGCCGGACGCTTCCGGGAAGGGAAGGGACTTTATCCAGTCGATACCTGGCGGTCCGGGGATTGTGCGCGACATGTGCGCGCATCCGGGTTCGGCAACCGGCCGCGCGGCGACCGGGCGTTCAGGATTCGAGGCCGGCCAGCTCCTTGGCACGGGTCAGGACGGTCTCCAGCATGGCCGGGGTCAGCTTGCCGGTGAAGGTGTTCTGCTGGCTCACGTGGTAGCACCCCAGCAGGTGCAGGGGTCGGTGCGGTTGATGGAGCCCGTCCAGCGTCACCACCACACCGTGGCCGAACCGGGGGCGCGGCACCGGGACCGACCAGCCCGCCGCCGACAGCACCGGCAGCAGCGCCTGCCAGCCGAACGCCCCCAGCACGACGATCGCCCGCACCGGCAGCAACGACAGCTCCTTCGCGAGCCACGGGCGGCAGTTGTCCCGCTCGGCCGGGGTCGGCTTGTTCTGCGGCGGCGCGCAGCGGACCGGCGCGGTGATCCGCACGCCGTGGAGCTCCAGGCCGTCGCCGACGTGCGTGGACGTCGGCTGCGAGGCCAGGCCCACCGCGTGCAGGGCGGCGTAGAGAACATCCCCCGAACGGTCGCCGGTGAACATGCGGCCGGTGCGGTTCGCGCCGTGCGCGGCCGGGGCCAGGCCGACGATCGCGAGCGACGCGTCGGGCGGGCCGAAGCCGGGGACCGGGCGGCCCCAGTAGGTCTGGTCGGCGAACGCCGCGCGCTTGACGCGGGCCACCTCCTCCCGCCAGGCCACCAGCCGGGGGCACTTGCGGCACTCGGTCACCTGCTGATCCAGTGAGGCCAGGTCGGACACGGAAGGAATTCTGCTTGGCACCCCCGGGAACCCACCACGTAGGGTGCGGATCATGACGGATGAGGCGGCCGCGAGATCCACCGGGAACGCCACGGAGAAGATCACCGCGAAGATCACCGAGGAGAAGCCGGCCGAGCCGGCCGACGACCTCGTCACCAGCTCGCACTCGCTCACGGTTCGGCGCCGGAAGCTGAACTACACCGCCACGACGGGTCGCATCGTGCTCCGCAAGGAGATCGTCACCGACGGCAAGTTCGACGGGTACCTGCCCAGGGCCGAGGTGTTCGTCACGGCGTACACGCTCGACGACGCGGACCCGGCGAAGCGCCCGGTGACGTTCGCGTTCAACGGCGGGCCCGGCTCGTCCAGCGTGTGGCTGCACCTCGGGTTGCTCGGCCCGCGCCGGGTCGTCTCCGGCGACGTCGGCGACCTCACGCCGCCGCCGTACGGGCTGACCGACAACGCCGAGACCCTGCTCGCGCACAGCGACCTCGTGTTCATCGACCCGGTGTCCACCGGCTACTCGCGCGCGGTGCGGGGCGAGAAACCCGGTGACTACCACGGCTTCCAGGGCGACATCGAGTCCGTCGGCGAGGTGATCCGGCTGTGGACCTCGCGCAACGGCCGGTGGATGTCGCCGAAGTTCCTGGCCGGCGAGTCGTACGGGACCATCCGTGCCGGCGGGCTGGCATACCACCTGCAGACCCGGTACGGCATGTACCTCAACGGGTTGATACTGATCTCGACCGTGCTGGACTTCGCGACGCTGGACTTCACGGTGGGCAACGACCTGCCGTACGCGCTGTTCCTGCCGACGTACGCGGCGATCGCCCACTACCACGGGCTGCTCGGCGACCGGCCGCTGGAGGAGGTGCTGTCCGAGGCCGAGGACTTCGCCGCGCGCGACTACCCGTGGGCGCTCGCGCAGGGCAACCGTCTGTCCACAGAGGAGCGTTCGGCGGCGGTCACCCGGGTGGCCGCGCTCACCGGGCTCTCCGAGGACTACGTGGACCGGGTGGACCTGCGCATCGAGCACATCCGGTTCTTCACCGAACTGTTGCGCCACAAGCGGTTGGTCGTCGGCCGGCTGGACTCGCGGTTCACCGGGTGGGCGCCGGACTACGGGCGCGAGCACATGGACGACGACCCGGCGACCTCGGCCGTCATGGGTTCCTACACGGCGGCGCTGAACCACTACCTGCGCGCCGAGCTGGACTACCCGAACGACCTGCCGTACGAGGTCCTCAGCATGGGCGTGAACTCGACGTGGTCGTTCAAGGAGTTCGAGAACTCCCACGTGACGGTCACCGACCGGCTCGCGGCGGCGATGCGCGCGAACCGGCACCTGAAGGTCCACGTGGCGTTCGGCTACCTCGACGGCGCGACCCCGTACTTCGCCTCCGAGCACGTGCTGGCCCACCTGAACATCCCCGACGAGCTGCGCGCGAACATCTCGCGGGCGTACTACGAGGCGGGTCACATGATGTACGTGCACGAGCCGTCGCGGGTGCAGCAGGCCAGGGACCTGGCCGAGTTCGTCGCCACGGCGTCGAATCGCTGACCCGTGCTCACGTCCGCAGGCTGTTGACCTTCTGCTCCCGGGGAGCGAACAGGCTGAAGATCAGGATGAGGATCAGCGACACGCCCACCCCGATCACGCCGGGCAGCACGAACGGAAGGGCGCACAGGCTCACGAGGAGCACCATCGGCAGGTCGCGCAGCCAGCCCGGCCGCCGCAGCGGGCTGAGCACGGCGGCCCACCTGACCCCGGCCCACATCAGCCAGCGCCGCGCCCACGGCACCCCCAGCGAGCGCATGATCTCGCGGAACGCGTCGTCGACCTCGCACGAGGTGATCTTCTTGTCCGCCAGCGCGTCGGAGAGCAGCCAGTCGTGCGCGACCGCGGCAGGGGTGTAGTCCCCGGTCCGCGGGATGAGCCACGCCGTGATGCGCGGCACCGACGCGAAGTCGGTCAGGTACCCGGCCGGGATGACGAAGGTCGTGTCCGCCCCGTGCGCCCGGACCGTCATCTCCAGAGTGCTCGTCGTCCGCCAGTTGACCGAGTCCACCCGCACGGCCGAGATCTGGCCGACCAGCGAGGCGGTCATCACCCCTCGAGCTTCTCGGCCAGTTTCGCGAGGATCTGGTCGGCCTGCTCGTCGGGCACGACCTCGCGCACGGCCTCCTCGAGCGCGGTCCGCTGGTCCGCGGTGACGTCCTCCGTGGCCGGGGTGTGCGCGGCGACGGCCTGGTCGATGAGCGTGGTGAGGTCCTCGCGGTCCATGTCCCGGTCGGCGGCCGCGACGGCGGCGAGCGCGTCGATCTTGCGGCCGAGTGCCGAGAGGCCGAAGTTCCTGTTGTTGATGATCTGGTTGGTGTTGAGCCATACGTGGCCCCACCTGCCGCCACCGGGATCGTTCGCCGGGTCGCTCGGTTGCATGTCGTCCTCCTCATCGACGCCGGGCCAGTAGTCGGCCACGACGTTCAGGTCGAAGTGCCCCCGGCCGTGCAGGGGCGGGTTGGCGTACTGCTTGGCGACGGCGCCGGCCGGGAGCCGGGCCACGCCGTCGTACCTGGCGATCCAGTAGTGGGGCTCCCGGATCCCGCGCCGCTGGAACTCGGCGCGGACCGTCGGCCAGGTGCTGTAGTTGCAGTACACGCTCGGGTCGACGCCGGCGCGGCGGCGCATCACCACCCAGCCTGGTGCCTGCGCGGGCGTGGCGTCGCCCGGCTCGACGTCGAGCACGTGGCCGTTGTTGACGCTGGCGAAGATCGCGATGCGCACCTTGACCGCGTTCGGGAACATCGCCCACTCCGCGTCCGACCATGCGTACCGGCTGGGCGGGAGGTACCCGGCGACCATCACCGCCGACCTCGGGATCGCGCTCGGGGTGACCGAGTCGTACATGGTTCTGGGCATCGATGCGCCTCCGCTGGTCGCGCCTCGCGGTCTCCTGATGACGACCAGTAACCATGATCCGATCTATCTGGTTAAGGAGGTACCCGCCATTTGTCGCAATCGCACAGCGAAAGGAGCGCCCCGGACCGAGGTGGTCCGGGGCGCTCTTTGGTTTCAGTGGACTACGAGAGGAACTTCTTGCCCTGTGTGACGGCAGCCCAGGCGTCCACGATGCCGTTGCCGTAGAAGCCGTTGAACTCCAGCCCGCCCGCACAGGTCGCGGTGTAGGACTCGTCGCGGCCCTCGTCGATGTAGTCGACCGTCCGCGGCTCCGGGCACGGGGTCGCGAACGCGGTGCCCTCGAGCACCCGCCGCATCTTGTCCGGATCCATCGTGACCTTGCCGCCGCGGTACTTGCCGTACTCGCTGACGATCAGCGCGGACACGCCCGAGGTGTGCGGGGAGGCCATCGAGGTGCCCTGCAGGAACTGGTAGTAACCGCAGGTCCCGTCGGCCTTGCACGCCTTCTGTACGCCGAGCGCCTCGCCGTCCGGCGTGATGTTGCCGTCGGGGTCGATCGTGCCCTCGGCGATGCCCACGTTCTTCGGGTACGTCGAGAGGATCAGGTTCTCGTTCGTGCGGTGCAGCGGCGTGCCGAAGTAGTCACGGAAGTAACCACCCGGTGCGGACACCGAGATCAGCTCGGTGCCATAGCTCGAGTAGTCGGCCTTCCCGCCCGACGGACCGAGCGCGGAGACGGTGATCGCGTGCGCACCGTCCACCGGCATCGACTTGCAGGTGGCGTTGTCGATCACGCGGTCGTGCGTGCTGTCGGCCGGGAAGTTGGGGCTACTGGTGTCCGGCTGCGGCGCGCCGGTGTCCTCGTGCCCGTTGCCCAGCGACACGACCTGGCTGACACCCTTGCGGTGCGCGTAGTTCATCGCCCGGTTGACCGCGGTGATGACGATCCGCTGCTGGGCCTGCTCCTCCGCCGAGTCGGCCGGGTTGTCCAGGCAGTTGTACCGCCACGGGTCGACGAAGAACGACATGTTGACCACGTCGAGGCCCGCGTCGCCCGCGTAGGTGAGCGCGTCGACGACCGGCTGCAGGAAGAAGAACCCGGAGTCCTGGCCACCGCGGATGTTCACGATGGACACGTCCGGCGCGACGCCGGAGACGCCGAAACCGTTGGCGGCGGCGGCGATGGTGCCGGCCACGTGCGTGCCGTGCCCGCCGTCGTCCCAGTCGGCCGGGTCGACGCAGCCGCGGAACTCGCACGGGCCGTCGACGACCGCGCCGGTCTCGTCGGTCGGGATGTCGTGAGTGAAGTTGCGGGACAGCTTGCGGTCGAAGTTCGGCGCGATGTCCGGGTGACTGCCGTCCACACCGGTGTCGAGGACGCCGACCTTGACCCGCTCGTCACCGGGCTGCACGGTGCGCGACAGGTTCGACCGCACCATGGACAGGCCCCACAGCTGCCCGTCGAGCGGGTCCATGCCGGCCTTCGCCTTGGCGGCCTTGCCACGCGACTTGCCGTGCTCGCTGTTCTCCTTCTTGACCTGCTTGTCGGCGACGCGGTCCGGGGTCTCGCCGATCGCGCGGACGCGGCTGGTGTACAGCACGTCGCCGGACGAGGCCAGCCGCTGGGTGAAACCGTTCTCCGGGGCGGTCGCGGTGACCAGCCCGACGGCGGCGTTGCTGCTCACGACCTTGCCGCCGGCGGCCTTGATCGCGTTCACCGCCTTCTGGACGGCGACACCGTCGCGGGCGAGCACGCTGTACTCGACCGTCTCACCGGAGAGCTCCGGCTGCGCGGTGGCACTCGGCATCGCCACGACCGTCAACCCGGCGAACACCGGTACGGCCAGCAATGCCAGCACTGTCTTGCGTTTCACGCAACTCCTCCTCGCTTGAACTTCCGCCCCCGACCGCCCCTTGTTAGGGCACGACTGATCTTTCCTCAGCGAAGTGGCACGCGCTGGGATGCCCCCCACCGCGCGTCGCCAGCTCCGGTTCGGACTCGGCGCAGATCTCCTGCGCCTTCCAGCATCTGGTGCGGAACCGGCACCCGGACGGCGGATCGACCGGGCTCGGTACGTCACCCTCCAGGCGGATGACCTGTCGCTGCCCGCGCACGGTGGGATCGGCCACCGGGACCGCGGAGAGCAACGCCTGGGTGTAGGGATGCGTGGGGTGGGAGTAGATCTCTTCCTCGGTGCCCACCTCGACGATCTTGCCGAGGTACATCACGGCCACCCGGTCGGACAGGTGGCGCACCACCGACAGGTCGTGCGCGATGAACACATAGGACAGTCCGAAGCCGGACTGCAACTCCCCCAACAGGTTCATCACCTGCGCCTGGATGGACACGTCGAGCGCGGAGACCGGCTCGTCGCACACGATGACGTCCGGCCGCAGGGCGAGCGCGCGGGCGATGCCGATGCGCTGGCGCTGCCCTCCGGAGAACTGGTGCGGGTACCGGTTGAGGTGCTCGGGGTTGAGCCCGACCACGTCGAGCAGCTCGCGAACCTTCCCCGATCGCGACCCTTTCGGCGCGACTTCCGGGTGAATCTCGAATGGCTCGCCGATGATGTCGCCGACCGTCATCCGCGGGTTCAGCGACGTGTACGGGTCCTGCAGCACGATCTGGATGCTCCGCCGCAGCGTGCGCAGCTCCGCGCCGCGCATGGCGAAGATGTCCCGGCCCTCGAAGCGCACGGTGCCGCCGGTGGGTGGTTCGAGCCGCATCAGCACCTGGGCGAGCGTGGACTTGCCGCAGCCGGACTCGCCGACCACGCCCAGGGTCTCGCCGCGGCGCAGGTCGAACGACACCCCGTCGACCGCGCGGACGTGGCCGATCGTGTGCTTGAACAGGACCCCGACGCGCACCGGGAAGTGCTTGACCAGATCCCGGACTTCGAGGATGGGGTCGCTCGAGGAGCGGGTGGGTGAGTCAGACACCGCGCACCAGCTCCTCCGCGAAATGACACGCGCTCGTCCGGCCGAGTCCGAGCCGGTGGCCCGACGGCACGTCCGTGCGGCACAGATCCTGCGCCATCCGGCACCTCGGATGGAAGGGGCAACCGGACGGAATGTGGAGGAGGCTGGGCGGCAGGCCCTTGATCGTGTTCAGCTCGGCTCCCTTCTGGTCCAGCCGCGGCAGCGACTCCAGCAGCGCGGTGGTGTACGGGTGGCCCGGCCTGCGGTAGAGCGACACCGCGTCGGCGTGCTCCACGATCCGGCCGGCGTACATGACCGCGATCCGGTCCGCCACCTCCGCGACCACGCCCAGGTCGTGGGTGATGAGGACGAGCCCCATCC
The DNA here is from genome assembly GCF_050699935.1 of Actinophytocola sp. Lineage (NCBI taxonomy): Bacteria > Bacillati > Actinomycetota > Actinomycetes > Pseudonocardiales > Pseudonocardiaceae > Actinophytocola > Actinophytocola sp. Next base: position 12,722 of record NZ_JBOHGB010000132.1, on the reverse strand, counting down.
GCCGCTCGGCCTGGATCTCCGCGAGCAGGTCCATGATCTGGGCCTGCACGGTGACGTCGAGGGCGGTGGTCGGCTCGTCGGCGATCAGCACCTCCGGGTCGAGCGCGAGCGACATCGCGATCATCGCGCGCTGCCGCATGCCGCCGGAGAACTCGTGCGGGTATTGGCGAATCCGGCCGCGGGCGTTGGGGATGCGCACCAGGTCGAGCAGCTCGATCGCGCGGGCGCGCGCCTCCCTGCGGGTCAGGCCGAGCCGCACCCGCAGCTGCTCGGAGATCTGGAAGCCGACCGTGAACACCGGATTCAGCGCGGACAGGGCGTCCTGGAAGATCATCGCGATGCCCTGGGCCCGCACGTCGGTGCGCCGCTCGTCGCTCGCCGCGAGCAGGTTCTCCCCGCGGTAGCGGATCTCCCCGCCGGCGACGAAGGCCGGCGGGGAGTCGAGGATGCCCATGATCGCCAGCGCGGTGACGCTCTTGCCGGACCCGGACTCGCCGAGCACCGCCAGCGTCTCCCCCGCGTCGACGGTGTAGCTGACCCCGTTCAGCACGCGGGCGACCCCGTCGGGCGTGTGGAACTCGACGAACAGGTCGTCCACCTCGAGCAGCGGCGGCTCGGGCACTCGGCCGGTCTCCAGGCCGTCATCGAACATGTCCATCCTCACCTCAGCTTCGGGTCCAGCGCCTCGCGCACGGCGTCGCCGAGCATCACGAAGGCGAGCACGGTCGCGGTCAGGAACCCGGCCGGGAACAGCAGCATGTGCGGCGCCACCCGGACGTAGTTGCGCGAGTCGGAGATCATCACGCCCCACGACACGGCCGGGTCGCGCAGGCCGATGCCGAGGAACGACAGCGTGGCCTCGGCGCCGATGAACGCGCCGAGCGCGATCGTCGCGTACACGAGCACGGGTGCGAGGCAGTTCGGCAGCAGGTGCCGGAACACGATCCGGGCCGGTCGCGCGCCGAGGGCCCGGGCCGCCTTCACGTAGTCCTGCTGCTTGGCCGAGATCGCCGCGGACCGCATGATCCGCATGGCCACCGGCCAGGACAGCACGGCGAGCGATGCCACCACCACCCCGACGATCGGCAGCGCGCCGTTCACCCCGGCGTTGCGGAACACCGACAGGATGACGATCGCGCCGAGCACGAACGGCAACCCGAAGAAGACCTCGCCGATCCGCGAGAGCAGGCCGTCCACCCAGCCGCCGGCGAACCCGGCGAGGATGCCGAGCACGCTGCCGATCAGCACGGTGATCAGCGCCGCCCCGATGCCGACCAGCAGCGACCACCGGGTGCCGTACACCACCCGCGCGTACACGTCGCGGCCCTGCAGGTCGTAGCCGAACCACGCCTCGCCGGACGGTGTCTCCCGGGTATGGGACAGGTCCTTGAGGTTCGGGTCGGCCGAGGTGAACATGCCGGGGAACAGCGCCACGACCACCAGCAGCAGGATCACCGAGCCGGCGACGATGAACAGCGGGCGGCGGCGCAGGTCGCGCCAGGCGTCGGAGGTCAGGCTGCGTGGCTTACCGTGCTCGCGGCCGGTGTCGGCGTGCTCGGCCGCGACCACATAGGACTCGCCGTCGCGGGTGGCCGTGGCGCCGGTCGCCGCCGCCGTCGGGTCAGTCATAGCGGATCCTCGGGTCGAGTACGGCGTAGAGCAGGTCGATGATCAGGTTCACCACCAGGAAGACCAGCACCAGCAGCACGACCACGCCGGTCACCACGACGCCCTCCTTGGAGAGGATCCCGTCGTAGACGAGGCGGCCGATGCCGTTGATGCCGAAGATCCCCTCGGTGACGATGGCGCCGCCCATCAACGCGCCGATGTCGGTGCCGAGGAACGTGAGCACCGGGATCACCGAGTTGCGCAGCAGGTGGACCCAGATGACCCGCCGCTGCGGCAGGCCCTTCGCGTACGCGGTGCGGATGTAGTCCGACCGCTTGTTCTCCGCGATCGAGGTCCGGGTCAGCCTCGACACGTAGGCCATGGACAGGCTGCCGAGCACGAAGCCGGGAATGATCAGCTCCGACCAGGTCGCGGCCGAGGAGACCGTCGGGGTCATGATCTCCCACTGGAAGCCGAGCAGGATCTGGATCACGAAGCCGGTGACGAACGTCGGGATCGCGATCAGGAACAGCGTCGAGACCAGCACCAGGTTGTCGAGGAACCCGCGGCCGCGAAGGCCCGTCAGGATGCCGGCGACGAGCCCGATGACCGCCTCGATGGCCACGGCGACCAGCGCCAGCCGAACCGAGACCGGGTAGCGCAGGGCGATCAGCTCGCCGACGTCGAGCCCGGAGAAGGTCTCGCCGAAGTCACCGGACAGCAGGCTGCCCAGGTACTTGAAGTACTGGACGAACACGTTGTCGTCGAGGTTGTACTTGTCGGTCATCGCCGAGACGAACGCGTCCGGGCACGGCCGTTCGCCGCACATGCCGGCGAACGGGTTGCCCGGGATCGACCAGACCAGCGCGTAGATCAGGAACGTGGTGCCGACGAAGACCGGGATGAGTTGGAGCAGGCGTCGTAGTACGTACCGACCCATGATCGTGCCCCCTCGGGGTCACCGGCGTGAGCCGGCCCGCGGATCACGCGCGGGCCGGCCTTGCCTGGTTGTTACCTGACCTCGACCGTCGACAGGTCGAGCTCTCGCTTCGGTGTCATCCGCACGTTGGTCAGCCGGTCGGACCACGCGTAGATCGACGGCGTGTTCCACAGCGGCACACCCGGCATGTCCTCGGCGATCATCTCCTCGGCCTCGTGGTAGAGCGCGAACGCCTCCTCCTCGGTCGGCGCGCTGTCGGCCGCCGCGAGCTTGGCGTCCACCTCGGGGTTGGAGTAGCCGTTGTCGTTGGACGAGCCACCGGTGCGGTAGATCGGGTTGAGGAAGTTCTCCACCAGCGCGTAGTCGGCGAGCCAGCCCGATCGGTAGATCTGCGTCATCGACTGCGCGTTGATCGCCTCACGGATCTCGCCGAACTCCTGCACCGGTACGAAGGTGCAGTCGGCGCCCAGGTTGTTCTCGAGCTGCCCGCAGACCGCCTCGACCCATTCCTTGTGGCCGCCGTCGGCGTTGCTGGTGATCTCGATGGGCCCGGTCCAGCCGGACTGGTCGAAGAGCCGCTTGGCCTCGGTCGGGTTGAACTCGCACCAGTTCCCGCACGCGCCCGGCTCCCAGCCGGGCAGTTTCTCCACGCCGTATCCGGTCGCGGGCTTGCGGTTGCCCTCGAAGATGGCGTCGATGACGTCCTGGCGGTTGATTGCCATGGATATCGCGTGCCGGAAGTCCACGTTCTGGTACTTCTGCTCGTACATGGGGAACGTGATGGTCTGAATGGCCAGCACGTCCGCCACGTCGGCCCGGCCGGGCAGGTCCTGCTCCCAGACGTTGCCGGCGATCGCCTGCGGCGGCAACGTGTCGAGGAAGTCGAGCTGGTTGCCCTTGATGTCCACGTACGCGGCGTCCTGGTCGGTGAAGGTGAACTTCACCTGGCGGATCTTGGGCTTGTCGTCGCCCTGGTAGTCCTCGTAGCGCACGACCCGCAGTTCCTGGTCGGGAACGCGGTCGACGTACTCGAAGGGGCCGTTGCCGATCGGGTGCTCGAGGAACTTCTCCTTGTCGGCGAAGAACGCGTCGGGCAGGGGCATGTATGCCGAGTAGCCGGTCTTGGTCTTGAACACCGCGTGCGGCTCGGTGAAGGTGATGGTGAACGTGTAGTCGTCGACCACCTTCAGGCCGGACATGGTCTTCTTCGGCGGCGTCGGCGGCTGCTTCGGGCCGTCCTGGTCCGGGTCCTCGGTGAAGACCTGGTCGAAACCCTCGATCTGGGGGTAGAAGCCCGACGCCTGCTGGCCGTTGGGGCTGTAGGCGGTGTAGTTCCACGCGTCGACGTAGTTCTTGGCGAGCACCGGGGTGCCGTCGTGGAACGTCCAGCCCTCCTTGAGCTTGACGGTGTACTCGTTCGGCTTGGTGAGCTCGAACGACTCCGCGTTCGCCAGCCGGGGCTCACCGGAGACCGCGTCGTAGTCCATCAGACCGGTGAACATCGCATCGATGATCTTGGCACCGCCGGTCTCGGTCGTGTCGCCCGGTACGAGCGGCCGCTCGGGCTCGGTGCCGAACACCGCGATCTCGGTGTTCTCGTTCTTCTGCGGATCGCCACCGCCGCCATCCTCGCCTTGGTCGTCTCCGCCGGCACAGCCGGCGACGACGAGCGCGACCGACAGTGGGATCGCCGCTGCGGTCCAGCGCGCTCTACGCATGCCGTCTCTCCTCCCGAATCAGGAACGTGAGGGGACGCTAGCGGCGGAAGGGTAAGAACCCGCCCGTATGGTCGTTACGAAGCGGTGTCGATCGGGCACTGCTCACGCACGCTCCGGGTGCACATCCGATATGCCCGCGCGCTCGAGCCCTACAGCAGCGACAGCACGATGCCGTCGAGAATGTCGTGCTCGCTCACGAGCAGTTCATCGATACCCGCGGACGCGGCGAATTTCTCGGCCAGCACCCGCGTGATCAGCGCGCCGCCGCCGATCACGTCGACCCGACCCGGATGGATCGCGCCGATCGCCGCGCGCTCGTCGTGCGTGGCGGTGAGCAGCCGCCGCGCCGTGCGGTCAATGTCCACATCGGACAGACGGGACAGGTGCGTGCGCTCCGCGTCGTACTCGCCGAGCCCCTGCGCGACCGCCGACAGCGTGGTGATCGTGCCGGCGACGCCGACCCAGGTACGGGCCTTGTCGACCGGCACGGCCGCGAACGCCTCGCCGAGCACGCCGGCCGCGAGCTCGCGGGCCGCCGCCGTCTCGTCCGCGGTGGGCGGGTCGGACCGTAGGCAGCGCTCGGTGATCCGCACGCAGCCGATGTCGACCGACCGCGCGCCGATGATGTCGGCACGCTTCCCGTCCCAGCCGCCGACCACGACCTCGGTGGACCCGCCGCCGATATCGGTGACCACGAACGGGCCGTCCTCGGGATCGAGGTCGCCGACCGCGCCGGTGAAGCTCAGCCGGGCCTCCTCGTCGCCGGAGATCACCTCGGCCTCGACACCGAGCACGGCGCGGGTCATGGCGAAGAACTCGTCGCGGTTGCTGGCGTCGCGGGTGGCGGAGGTGGCGACCATGCGGACGCGCTCGACGCCCTTGCGCCGGCAGATCGCGGTGTAGTCGGCGAGGGCGGTGCGCGTGCGGCCGAGCGCTGCCTCGCCGAGCCGGCCGGTGGCGTCGACCCCTTCCCCGAGCCGGACGATGCGCATCTCGCGGTGCACGTCACGCAGGTGCGCGGTCCCGTCGCTGGTCCCATCGTCGCCGGTGGTCACGTCGGCCACCAGCAGGCGGATGGAGTTGGTCCCGCAGTCGATCGCAGCAAGTCTCGCCATGAGAAGCGAGCCTAGGCGCCGGGGGGCCGCGCGCTCAGGTCGTGGGCACCACGGACGTGCCCGCCTCGCCGGCCGGCTCCGACGTGGACGCCGACGAGGTCGGCGTCACCGACGACGAACCCTGCGACGCCGACGAGGACGGCGGGGTGGACGACGGTGGGCACGGGTTCGTCGTGGTCGTGCTCGGCGGCGACGACGGCGGCGTGGTCGTGGTCGTCGAGGTCGGCGTGTCGCACGACGACGGCGGGGTGCCGGTCGTGGACGCCGTGCTGGACGTCGATGGCGGACCCGAGGAGCCCGGGGGCGGGGTGGAGTCGCTGGGCGGTGCGGACGGTCCCGGCCGCGGCGGCCGCGGCTTCGACGGGTTCGCACTACCCGGCGGGGTCGCCGGCGGGCGCATCGCGGCGATCTCGGCCGGGTCGACCGGGGTCGAGGGCAGCGGGTGGGTGCCCTTCGCGTAGGCGTCGGCCCAGATGAGCACGGTGCGGACGTAGCTGTCGGAGTGGTTGTAGCGGAACACGGCGAGTGCCCGGTCCCGCGGTTTCAACAGGTCCATGCCGCCCGAGCACAGGTACTTCCCGGCCGCCAGCGTCGCGTCGTAGATGTTGTGCGGGCTCGAGACCCCGTCGTTGTTTCCGTCCGACGCGTAGCCCTGCCACGTCGACGGGATGAACTGCATCGTGCCGACCGCGCGGTCCCAGCGGGCGTCGCCGTCCAGCCGGCCGCCGTCGGTGTCGCGGATGGCCGCGAAGCCGCCGCCGTTGAGCACCGGGCCCAGGATGTTCGGAACCGTGTTGCCCGCGGCGTCGACCTGGCCGCCGCGCGCGTGGTTCGACTCGATGCGGCCGATGCTGGCGAGCAGCGACCAGTGCAGGTGGCAGGACGGGATCTCGGTGGCGAGCATCGTCGCGGCGTTCGTGTAGGCCTTGTACAGGTCGCCGGGGATCATCAGCGGACCGTTCGGCAGGTCGCTCGTGGGCCCCAACTGGCGGAGCCGGTTGATGTCGCCGGCGGCGTCGAGCACCTCGTCGCCGATGCGGTCGTCCTCGCCGACCTTGCCGTCGGCGCTCACCGAGTCGGGATCGGTCAGGCCGTGCAGCCCGCCGCCCGCGCCGCCCGCGACCACGGACGCCGGGCCCCCGCCCGGCTCACCCGCGACGGCGGCGGCGACCAGCAACACCGTCCCGGTGGCCGCGGCGAGCTGCCGGCCATGCCGCCTCGCCCGGCGCTTGTGCTTGCCGACGTATCCGCCGCGCTTCCCCGTGCTCACTGGTATCGAACCCTTTCCCCGGCCCGGGCGACACCCAACCGTACTTCCGAATCGCTGTCCGTCGCTGGTCGTACGCCGGCTGCCACCATTCCACGAACCACCGTGACAAGAAAGAGGTCAACCACGAGTCAATACGATCGTCGACCGATCCTCCACGCGTGAATGACGGAACGCCATGCCCGCGGGGTTGCCCGTGCGAGAACATCCGGTGACTAGGGTTCGCAGTCGCCGGTGGGCCAGTCGTCGGCCAAACGGCGCAATGTCTCGTCGCCGAACGGGTTCACGCCCGTGCCCACGGCGAGCGCGTGTGCGACATGGACGTGCAAACACTTGACCCGGCCCGGCATCCCGCCCGCGCTGACGTCGGTGCCGAGCGGCTCGATGGCGTCGCGCTCGGCGAGGTAGGCCCGGTGTGCGGCGAGGTAGGCCGCCGCGAGATCGGGATCGGTGCGCAGGCGCTCGGTCATCTCACGCATCAGCCCGCTCGCCTCCAGCGTGCTGACGAGCGCGGTCAGGCGGGGGCAGGTCAGGTAGTACAGGGTGGGGAACGGCGTACCGTCCTCGAGCCGCGGGCTGGTCTGGACGACCGCGGGGTGGCCGCTCGGGCACCGCGCCGCGACCGCGCGCACGGCCCGCGGCGGGCGGCCGAGCTGCTCGGCGACGATCGCGCGGTCCGCCGCGGAGACGGGGACGAGACTCATTAGCCGGACACCGCGTTCCACAGCGTCAGATACCAGGACTCGTCGAGCGGGCTCCGCTCCTCGGCGCCGTCGCCGCCCTCGCCCCGCACCTCGTCGGGCAGCTCCACCATGTACGGGGTCTCGCCGGGCATCACGTACCGCAGCCGCCGGCGCGCCTCCGCCTCCACCTGGGCCGGATCCTCCAGCTGCGCCTTGCGCTTCTCGAGCGCCTCGACCTGGGCCCGTAAGTCCTCCTGCCGCTGTTCCTGGATCCGCACCTCGTCGCGCTGCGAGAGGTACGTGCGCAGCGGGACGGCGACGGATAGCGCGAGCGCGCACACGACGATCGCGAGCACGGCCGCGCGCCGCGTGGTCGACAGCCCGAACGCGGCCGCCGCGCGGACGGTCCGGCTGCGGGCGGGGTCGCGCTCCCGGTCCGGCGTGACGGGCCGGGCCGGGCGCCCGTCGCGCGGCCGGGTCCGCCGGACACTCTGCGGTCGGCGCCCGGAACGGCCGGCGCGCCCCGCCTCGCCCCGCCGCCGCCCGCGGTCGGCGGGCACTACTGCCCTCCGCCGGCGGGAGGCTGAGCCGGCGAGACGTGCGGCGTACCTGCGGCGGCGGGCACTTACGCCTCCGGGTTGAACCGGGGGAAGGCCAGATCGCCGGCGTAGCGGGCGGCGTCGCCGAGGTTCTCCTCGATGCGCAGCAGCTGGTTGTACTTCGCCGTGCGCTCACCGCGGGCCGGCGCGCCGGACTTGATCTGCCCGACACCGGTGGCCACCGCGAGGTCGGCGATCGTCGTGTCCTCGGTCTCGCCGGAGCGGTGGCTCATCATGCTGCGGTAGCCGTAGGAGGTGGCGAGCGCGACGGCGTCCAGCGTCTCGGACAGCGTGCCGATCTGGTTGACCTTGACCAGCAGCGCGTTGCCGGCGCGGCGGGCGATGCCCTCCTCGAGGCGTTCCGGGTTGGTGACGAACAGGTCGTCGCCGACGAGCTGGACCTTCTCGCCGATCTCGTCGGTCAGTCGCACCCAGCCGTCCCAGTCGTCCTCGGCCAGCGGGTCCTCGATGGACACCATCGGGTAGGCGTCGAGCAGCTCGGCGTAGTACCCGAGCATCTGCTCGGCGCTGCGCTTGCTGCCCTCGAACGCGTACGCGCCGTCGGCGAAGAACTCGGTCGCGGCGACGTCCAGCGCGAGCGCGATCTGGGAGCCGAGCGTGAAGCCGGCCTTCTCCACGGCGGCGACGATCAGGTCGAGCGCGTCCCGGTTGCTCGACAGGCTCGGCGCGAAGCCACCCTCGTCGCCGAGGCCGGTGGCGAGGCCGCGGCTCTTGAGCACGGACTTGAGCGAGTGGTAGACCTCCACCCCCCAGCGCAGCGCCTCGCGGTAGGACTCCGCGCCGATCGGCGCGATCATGAACTCCTGGATGTCGACGTCGGTGTCGGCGTGCGCGCCACCGTTGAGGATGTTGAGCATCGGCACCGGGAGCACGTGCGCGTTCGGCCCGCCGACGTAGCGGAACAGCTCCAGCCCGCTCGACTCGGCCCCGGCCTTCGCGACGGCCAGCGAGACGCCGAGGACGGCGTTCGCGCCGAGCCGCGACTTGTCCGGCGTGCCGTCGAGATCGACGAGCTTCTGGTCCACGATCCGCTGGTCGACCGCGTCGATGCCGGTGAGCTCCGGACCGATCTCGTCGAGCACGGCGGTGACGGCCTTCTCCACGCCTTTGCCGTTGTAGCGGCCGGGATCCTTGTCCCGGAGCTCGACGGCCTCGTGCTCACCGGTCGACGCACCGGAGGGCACGGCGGCGCGGGCGAGCGTGCCGTCGTCCAGGGCGACCTCCACCTCGACGGTGGGGTTACCACGCGAGTCCAGGATCTCGCGTGCGCCAACCTGTTCGATAACCGCCACGTGCTTGCTCCTCAACCGGCCTCGGGGACTTCGAGCAACATCGAGGGTAGCGGGGCGGTTTCGCCTGCCGGCGGAGGCACGCGCGAACAGGTTTATGGAACAGCGGGTCTTTGGGTAGCGTTGAAGGCGACCATGACTGAGGACGGGCAGGGCACGTTCGAGGCGTTCCGCCGCGCGGAGTCGTTGGTGGCGCAACGCCGGCCTCTCGACGCCCTCGCCGCGCTCGCCCCGGTTCTCGAGGCGGAGCCGGACGCGCCGAGCGTGCACCTGCTGGCCGGCCGCGCGTACCTCGGCTCGGCCCAGCTGCGCCGTGCGGAGCAGGCGTTCCTGCGGGTGCTCGAACTGGACCCGACCGACCACTACGCGCGCTTCGCGCTCGGCAAGGCCCTGCAACGCCAGGGCCGCCTGACCGAGGCCCAGACCCAACTACGCCTGGCGGTCGCCATGCACCCGCTCCCCGAGTACCAGGAAGCCCTGGGCGAAGTAAGCGCCCGCCTAGCCGTAGAAAAAGACCGCAAAAACCCCTAACCCCCGCGAGTCCAACATTCCGGACCCGCGAGTCCAACACTCCGAACCCGCGAGTCCAACACTCCGAACCCGCGAGTCCAACACTCCGAACCCGCGAGTCCAACACTCCGAACCCGCGAGTCCAACACTCCGAACCGGCAAGCCAGCGTCGGCGACCCGTGGGTCCCGTGCCGGCGGCCGCCATTCCTCACCTGACGGGATGTCTAACTCGGCGGCTCCGAGCGTTGGACACGCGGGTCCGGAATGTTGGACTCGCGGGCTCTGAGCGTTGGACTCGCCGGTTCGGAGTGGTGGACTCGCGTGTGGGGGTGGGGGACTCGCGGGGTTACAGGGTGGTGGCGGCTTTGGCGTAGGCCTCGGCGCCGCTGAAGACGTCCTGGCCGTAGGTGACCGAGCCGTTGTACGTCAGCACCGCTCGCCACCAGCCGCCCGCGGTCGACAGGTTGCCGCCGCTCGCGCACAGGTAGTGCGCCGCCGTCAGGGCCGCGTCGTCGATGTTCTGCGGGTCCGGTGCCTTGCCGTCCCCGACCGCGCGCTTGCCCCACCGCGCCCACGTCTCCGGCAGGAACTGCATCGCGCCGACCGCGCGGTCCCACCTCCGGTCGCCGTCGAGCCGGCCGCGGTCGGTGTCACGGACCGCCTGCACGCCCGGCGAGCCGTCCAGCCGGACACCGACGACCGGCGGGTCGAGCTGCCCGTCGTCGCCGACGGCCGAGCCGTTGTACTCGCCGTGGTACGACTCGACCCGCCCGACACCGGCCAGCGTCGCCCAGCTCAACCGGCACGACGGCGTGCTCGCCCGGATCGCGAGCGCGGCCTCCGCGTACGCGACGAGGCTCCGCGACGGGATCTGCGTCTTCTCGGCGAGCGTCGTGGCCCAGTCCCGCACCGCCGCCGTCGTCGGCCGCGGCGCGTTCCGCGGGGAGCCCGGCGCGATGGCGGCGTCCCGCGGCACCGCGCTGCCCGGGGCGACCTTGAGGTGCGGCACCACGAACTCGGGCCGCGCGGCCGGCGGCTCCGGGCCTCCGTCGGGCTGGTGCAGCGCGATGCCGATCGCCACCGAGGCCGCGACGAGCGCCACGACGAGCAGGATCGGTCCCACGAAACCGCGCCGGCGCCGGCCGGGCGGCGGCGACTCGGGCAGCGTGGTCGACAAGGAGTTCGGGGGTACGGCCACGCGATCCAGGCTACGGATCCCCGCGCGCGGAGAGGGCGGGACAGGGGGAATGCACCCGCGCGGCCGATCCGGTATGAACCGCTCTTACCGTCGGTAAACCCGCCGTGCTTCTACTGGGGTTCGGGCCGGACCGCCTTGAGCGCGTAGAACAGCGGGATGCGTGGCGCCCCCGCCGGCAGCGCGAACCAGCCGTCCGCGTCGCGCTGCATGGTCGACCAGCGTGGCCAGGGCAGCCGCCGGTCCTCCCGGAGCTGGTCGACGCGCAGCCCGGCGCCGGTCAGCGCGGTGACGACCGCGCCGAGCTCGTGGCGCCACTCGTAGGAGATCGTAGCCTCGGTGAGCTCCGGGCCGTCGGTGTAGGTGCGGGTGGCGTCGCGCTCCTCGGGACCGCGGCCGGACAGGTAGTCCGCGCGCAGCGTGAGGGCCTCGCTCTCGTCGATCGGGACGACGCCGAGTGCGTAGAGCAGCGGGTGGAACTCGACGACGTAGAGGAAGCCGCCCGGTTTCAGGAGATCGCGGACCACGCCGGCCCAGCGGTCGAGGTCGGGCAGGTAGCACAGGGAGCCCTTGCCGGTGTAGACGACGTCGAAGCCGGTGCCGGTCGCCTCGACGGCGTCGTGGACGTCGGCCTGGACGTAGTCGATCGCCAGCCCTCGTTCGCCCGCCAGGCGGCGCGCGTGCGCGAGCGACACCTCCGAGAAGTCGAGCCCGGTGACCTCGGCACCCCGCGCGGCGAACGCGACGGTCTCAGTGCCGAGGTGGCACTGCAGGTGCAGCAGCCGCGTGCCGCGCAGGTCGCCGAGGTCCTCCCACTCGTACGGCGCGAACCAGCTCTCGGCCGGCCGGGTGCCGTCGAGCCCGTAGAAGGCGCTGGACACGTGGATCGGCGCGCGGGCGTCCCAGTTGGCCCGGTTGGCCGCGATCATGCGCTCGGTCGCGGCGTCGAAGGTCATCACAGCGTCCTTCCTGGCGGGGGCAGCTCCGGTGGGCTGGCGGCCGGCTTCTCGGCCACGGCCTCCAGCGCCAGGCGGATCGCGGTGTCCAGCTGGGGATCGCGACCGGCGGCATGGTCCTGCGGGGTCATCACGACCTCCACGTCCGGGTCCACGCCGTAGTTCTCCATGCCCCACGCCGAGCCGCGTATCCACGTCGCGTACCTCGGCTGCGTCACCAGCGTGCCGTCGACCAGGTGGTAGCGCATGTCGACGCCGATCACCCCACCCCAGGTGCGCACGCCCACGACCGGGCCGATGCCGAGCGTCTTGATCGCGGCGTTCACGATGTCGCCGTCCGAGCCGGAGAACTCGTTCGCCACGGCCACGACCGGGCCGCGCGGGGCGTCGCCGGGGTAGCTCTCCGCACGCCGGCCGTCGCGGGCTACCTGCCAACCGATGATCGTGCGACCCAGCTTCTCCACCACAAGCTGCGACAGGTGCCCGCCGCGGTTCTCCCGGACGTCGACGATCAGCGCCTCGCGCTGGACCTCCAGGCGCAGGTCGCGGTGCAGCTGCGCCCAGCCGTTGGCGATCATGTCCGGCACGTGCAGGTACCCGATCCGCCCGTCGCTCGCCTCGCGCACGTGCGCGCGCCGGCCGGCGACCCAGTCGTGGTAGCGCAGCGGCATGTCGTCCAGCAGCGGCACCACGACCACGCTGCGCGACGCCCCGCCGCCCGCCGGCCCGATGCGCAGTTCCACGGGCTTGTCCGCGGTCCCCGCGAGCAGCGGGCCCGGCCCCGTGCCGGCGGGCACCGGGCGGCCGTCGACGGCCAGGAT